>CAZBUI010000009.1:0-22752 GCA_964495055.1 uncultured Candidatus Bathyarchaeia archaeon
CAGAAACCATGGTAATGTCACACCCGTTCCAGCCCGCCGGCAAAGACATCCTCAAGGGAACAGAGATCCCTGAGATGATCGAGGCCAGCATCAAGGTAGCGGAATCCCTGTAGAAACACACAACATTTTAGCTAATAATAACTAAACAGGCTCCCCTGAAAAACGCTTATAACAAGTAACCAATTATAAGGAAAAAGCCAAGTCAAGTCGACGATCCCCCCCCCCCCCCGAAAAACCGCTTATAGCAAGTATCCTACTACAAGGAAACCCCCAGTTTTCGGCCCCGGCTAGACCACGTACTCCTTACCTATCTCGGGCAACGTCACCGAACCATAATAGTCCCTGAAAAGCCCAGGCTCCTCGCAGTGAACCGGGAACACCGTCCCAGGCCCCACATACTCCATGGCCTCCCCCAGCTCCTTCCTGCTCATATGCCCCGAAGCATGAAGCGGGTGATACTCCAAACCGAAGTGCCCCAGCCAGTTCAGCAACACGTCGTGCTCGATATCCTCCTCGCTGAAAGGCTCACTCATGCTATACACGTAATGGCTCCCAGGCTTCGGCCTGAGATCGATGAGCTCCGTGAAGTTCTGGAAACCCAGGTTCACGATATAGTCCGTCGGCCGCCCCCGAAGCTCCTCCACCGTCACCATCCTGTCCATGTACCCCCTCTCCCACACGTAGTAGTCCCTCTCACTGTACGTGCCGCTCCGCTTCCTCCTGTAATAAACCCTCAACAAGTCGTCCGTGTGCGGGTCCGGCAACTCCAGATGCTCGTCCTCGATGAGCCTCTCCAGCAGGTAAGCCGTCTTCGGGTGCACCACCAGCACCCTGCCGCTGCTCTCCGCCGCCCTGTGGAACGTCCGCAGCCGATCCATGTCCCGCATGGGCTGCGTGTAGATGACCGACTTACCATCCCTGTCCGCCTTCTCGCAGACCCTCTTGACACCCCTCTCCACCTGCGCCTCACTCAGGTGACGCCGCCTCCCCCGGCGCGCCATCCGGGTACCCTCACATATCATGACACCAGGCTCCGCGTACTGGGCCGCCTCCAAGAACTCCTGGGTCATGTCCGCCCGGGGCCCGTGGACACGCATGTCCCCGGTATAAACCAAGGTGCCCTCGCCGTGACGGATGATGTACCCGTAGGCGGCGGGGATGCTGTGATCCACGTGTATGGGCTCCACCTCCAAGCCGTCCACCTTCACCACGTCCCCTGTCCTGAAGCCCCTATACTCGTGCTCACCGTAGTCGCTCCACGCGCTGGTCCGCTCCATTGCCTCCATGAAGAGCCGCGTCCCCTTCCCCGTGTACACCGGGATGCATGGGTCGATGAAACTGATGTGGTTCACGTGGTCGCTGTGCGCGTGGGTGATGAACACACCCTGGTAACCCGGCTCACAGTACCCCACCCGGGTCCCCGCGAGCATCTTCTCGCGGTACAACCCCTCAAGCTCCGGCAGCAGCCCGAACTCGAAGTAGTCCCTCAGGCATTTGCGGGGCTGAAGCCAGTTAACGTAGTATTCGGCGCCCATGGTGAAGCTCTGCCCGAAGTCAAACCACACCCTGGTGTCCCCGTCCACCAGCAGAATCTTGTTGCCGCCTATCTCGTTGACCCCGCCGTAGAACCTCAGAGACACCATACCATCCGTGAATGTATCCGACGCGTATATGAAGACTGGGGAATGGATTTATCCGGCCCCATGGATAAACGTGGATGATGACCCCACCCAAGACAGTCGCCGTCGTCGGCTTCAAAGACTCCGGGAAGACCATGACCGTTGAGGCGCTCGTAGCCGAGCTCACCAGACGAGGCCACAGCGTGGGCACCCTGAAACACACCGCCGAGAACATAGCCTTCGACACCCCCGGCAAGGACACCGCCCGGCACAGGGACGCCGGCGCCAAGGCAGCGGCCATACTCCACCAGGACGCGGCAGCCATATTCATAGACAGCCACGTGCCAATCAGCGAAGCCGCCAAGGCCCTAGGCGACCTAGACTTCCTAGTCATCGAGGGGTTCAAGACCCTGGACACCCACGCGAGGATACTCGTCCCGCAAGGAGACGACGACATCCCTAGGCTAAGCAACGGACTGGAGATAGCCGCCGTGAAGATCCACGGCTCAAGGTTCATGGGCGACACAGGTCTCCCCGTCGTCAACCTCGCGGACGCCGAGGCCCTCGTGGACATCGTCGAGGAGAAGGCGTACCCCATGCTCCCCGGCGTCAACTGCCGCGGATGCGGCTACCAGAGCTGCCGGAGCCTAGGCGAAGCCATACTGGCCGGAGAAGCACAGGCAAGCCAATGCGTGAGAAACAGCGTCGAGTTCACCCTCAGAATAAACGACGAGCCCGTACCGATAGGAGGCTTCGTCCAGCGGGCGTTCAAAGGCATGCTCATCGGGTTCCTGAGGAGCCTCAAGGGCGGCGAAGACCCCCGGAAGATAGAGATAGCCTTCGAGGTAGAAGAAGATGAGTGAAGCCCTCCATATATGCATCGACAGCAACGAGGCTTCCAGCCGCCGCGACATAGTCAACTACATGATGTGGAACGGCGTCGAGGTGGACATCCGGAGGCTCGACGTCTGCGACTACGTGGTAAGCGACCGTGTCGGCGTCGAACGCAAGGACACGGGCGACTTCATCGGCAGTATGAAGGACGGCCGCCTCTTCAGTCAGGCACGGGACATGGCCGAGGCGTACGAGCGCCCCATCGTGATCCTGGAAGGCCAGCTCAGCCGAGCCTTCAAACGCAGCGCCATGAGGCCCGCCAGCGTCTACGGCGCCCTCAGCAGCCTCGCCCTCGACTACGGCGTCAACATCATACCCACCGACAGCCCCGAGTCCACCGCCGTGCTCCTACACAGGCTCGCCTACAGGGAGCAGGTCAAGGAGGAGCGCCCCATACAGCTCCGCAGCGTGAACAGGAGCCTCCCCCTCCACGACCAGCAGGTGTTCCTGCTCTCCGGGCTCCCCCAGATAGGCACGACCCTCGCCCAGGAGCTGCTCAACCACTACGAGACCCCGTACAGGGTGATAGAGGAGTTCGCCAACGCCGAGGTGCGGGTAAGCAAGAGCGGAAAAACCAAGAGGCTCATGGGCCCCTTGGCAAGAGTCAAGGGTGTAGGCCCCGTCATAGTCGAGAACGCCCAGAGGCTACTAAAGGAGTCGTATCCCGCGCTCTGCGGGGCCGAGAAAACGGCCTAGGAAAGAACCCCTTGCAACCAGCCGCTGGACCCGCTTCAGGTACCTCTTTAGCTCCCACTGATGGGCCTCGGACTCCCCAAGCCTTTCAGCCTCGAGGTACTCCCTGTGCTCCCGTCTCTTGTGCTCAAGCCATGCATCCACGAGTTCGCCGTCCAGCACCTCCCGGACGAACCCGCTTCCCTCCATGTGATCCAACGCCTCCCCGAGACTGCGTAGGAGCCGGGTGATTCCCATCTCTCTCCTCCGCCTCTCGGTCATCTTCTCAACGTTCTCTGGGTAGGGGGATCAGGCTCGATCCGATGCTCGACGCCGTAAAGGCCGGCGGAGAGAAGCAGCGCAGACGCCAAGTAGATGTTAGCCGAGGCTGCTGCCGTCGACCCCGATACCCTCGGCCATCTCGCACCATATCTCGGCAGGGAACTCTACGGCCTTCAAGTCGCCGAACATGGTGGTGAAATGGAGCTGGACGTAGTCCAGCGAGTCGATTAAACCCTTAAGCTCGCTCAACTCACGCACACTCCCTTTTACTCCCAGCAGATCCTCTAAATATTTGATCGGTAAAAATAAATTTTCACGTGTTTTTGATCAGTCAATTTAGTTATGCCTAAAATCGCCATCCGGCCTGTCGGAGCCCCCCACAATCACGGCGGTGCATATCAGAAACGCTTTAATCGTGTCCGTCTCGCCTATTTGTGTGCGGGCCCGTAGCAGAGTGGATAATGCACCGGCCTCCGGAGCCGGAGATCGCGGGTTCGAGTCCTGCCGGGCCCGCCAATCGAAGTGAAAACAATGAACCCCCTCGCAGAGCTAAGGATAGAGTGTGAGAGGCTCCTCGCAGACGCCCTTGAGGAGGCGTACCCCGGAGCGGAGCTTCCCCCATCTAAGTACAGTGAGCCCCCGTCTCCTGACATGGGGGCCATTTCGTCGCCGGCATGCTTCCAGCTGGCGAGGACCCTGAGGCAGGCCCCGGCGTACATAGCGGAGAACCTCGTGAGCCACGTGAAGCCTGGGAGAGGGGGTTTGGTGGCCTCCGCCGAGGCGGTGAACGGCTACATAAACTTCCACACCGATGTAGGCAACTACGCCGAGCTGGTGCTCAAGGCGGCCGCCGAGGGTGACACAGAGTATGGCTTCCTCAAGACCAGCGAGCCCAAGAAGGTGATGGTAGAGCACACCAGCGCCAACCCCAACAGCCCCCTCCACATAGGCAACGCCCGGAACAGCATCCTCGGCGACAGCCTCGCCAACCTCCTGGAGAAGAGGGGGCATGAGGTGGTGAGGCACTTCCTCGTGAACGACATGGGCCGCCAGGTGGCCATGGCAACCTATGGTTGGAGGCTCATGGGGAAGCCCATGCCGGAGACCCCCGCGGAGCTCTGGGTGGGCACCATCTACGCATCCGTCAACGTGGTCACGGAGCTGATCCGGCTAAAGGCGGATCTCAAGGAGGCTGAGGAGGAGGGCTGGGTGTACGAGGCCCAGGAGGCGCGGGAGGAGATCGAAAAGTACGAGACCGCGGCGGCCGACCTCAAGGAAAGGTTTCCCAGCATCTACGAGAGCCTATCAGAGACTCTTCCCCGCGTCGAGGACCCCATGGCGGAGATAGTGGCGCTGAACACCGCCTATGAGAACAACGAGCCGGACGCCGTCAGGGATGTGCGGCAGGTGGTCAGGTACTGTCTGGACGGCTTCGAGGCCAGCCTTGGCCAGCTGGGGATAAGGTTCGACAGCTTTGACTACGAGAGCGACCTTGTTTGGAGGCGCGCAGCCGAAGAGGTGCTGGAGGGGCTCAACGACTCGGGGTACGTCATCAATGAGATGGGCGCCCAGATACTGGACTGCGACTGGGTGGCCAGGGACCTCGGCCTGAAGGAGCGGTGGGGCCTGCACCCGGACCACGAGATACCGCGCCTCGTGCTGGTCCGCGGCGACGGCACCACACTCTACACGCTCAGGGACATGGCCTACCACATCTGGAAGTTCGGGTTCGTGGACAGGGTCATAAACGTCATAGGCATGGAGCAGAACCTGGCCCAGCTGCAGCTCAGGATAGCCCTAGCAGCCATAGGCAAGCAGTGGATGGGCGACAACCTGCTGCACTACAGCTACGAGTTCGTGAAGCTGCCCGGCGTCAAGATGAGCGGACGCCTCGGCAGGTACGTCACCCTCAACGAGGTGCTGGACAAGGCCGTGGAGCTGGCGTACGACGAGGTTGACAAGCGGAACCCGGGGCTGGACGAGGCCGACAAGAGGAACATCGCCCGGATGGTGGGCTTCGGCGCCGTCAAGTACACGCTCCTCAGCGTGGACCCCATGAAGCAGGTGGTCTTCGACTGGGAGAAGGCCCTGAACTTCGAGACCAACAGCGCCCCATTCATACAGTACGGCCACGCACGGACATGCAACATACTCAAGAGGGCCGGGAAGACGCCGGAGCCTGACTACGGGCAGCTCGTGGACGTCAAGGAGAGGGATCTCGTGAACCTGATAGCCCACTTCCCAGAGGTCTACGAGCGGGCCGCCGAGGAGCTTAAGCCCGGGGACGTGACGGCGTATGCGAACAGCTTGGCGGACAGGTTCAACAGCTTCTACGCCACCCAGAGGGTAATCGACGCCGAGACGCCGGGGCTCATGGGCGCCAGGCTGGCCCTCGTGGACGCCACACGCATAACCCTGAGGAACGCCATGCACGTGCTGGGCATCGACTCCCCCACGCGCATGTAAGCTATTTTTCAGCCCCTTTTTTCAGGAGAACCTATCCAAAGGATAACCTTTGAAGCGGCTCTAAGAGTCCATGAGGCCGGCTAGACGCTTCATGTCGTCCTCCAGCACCTCGGTCAGCCCACGGTTGTATATGGCGGCGGCTGGATGGTAAAGGGGAAAAACAGTCACCCGCCCCCACCTTTCGTCAACCAGAAACGCCTCCCCGTGGACGTCCCCGATAACCGCCCTGCCCAACCCGTATCTATGGAAGAAGTAGCCGAGGGGGCTGTTCCCCATGGGGGCGATAACTCTGGGCTCTATAATCTCTAACTGCTCGACGAGGTGTGGCTCACACGAGCCTATCTCCGACCTCTTCGGCCTCCTGTTGTTGGGCGGCCTGCACTTGACCAAGTTCATTATGAACAGGTCGTCCCTGGAGAGCCCGTCCTTCCCAAGGGCCTCGTCCAACATCTTCCCGGCTCTCCCGACGAAGGGCAGCCCCCTCTCGTCCTCGGTTCTACCCGGCGCCTCCCCCACGAGAACGATTCCGGTGTCGAGGCTTCCGGACCCGACGACGGCGTTGGTCCGGGACTCCCACAGCCCACAGCGTACACAGACCCGGGCCCTGTCCCTGACGGCGTCCATGCGCCTCGTCTTGGCTTCATCCGTCGAGTGGTACACTAAACCACGCCCCGCTCCCTCAGCCTCTCGTACTCCTCGGGGGCCACGCCTAAAAGCTCTCGGAGAACCTCGTAGGTGTCCTGTCCGAGTGAAGGCGCCGGGCCGCGGGGGGCGGGCTTGGTCTCGGACATCTTCACGGGGCTGCCCTGCACCTTGACGGCTCCGAGGCCGGGCTGATCTAGCTCCACCACCATGCCGCGTGCGCCTCCTATGTGCTCGTCCTCTGACGCCTCCTTGACGTCGTAGATGGGGCACGAGGGGACGCGGTGCCTGTTGAGCAGCTCGACTATGGCGGTTTTCTCGCGGCCCCTGGTCCACTCCTCGATGAGGGGCTTCAGTGCCTCATGGTTCTCGACCCTGAGCACGTTGGACGCGAACCTGGGATCGGCGCCGAGCCCCTTTAGGCTGGACGCCTCTATGAACCTGTCCCATATGGCGTCGTTGGCTATGCCGATGACGACCCAGCCGTCCATGGCGCGGAACGTGTCGTAGGGATACACGAACTCGTAGCGGTTGCCGATGCGCCCCGGGACCCGGCCGTCAACGTAGAACCTCTGAGGAATGTTCTCCAGAGCCGCGAAGACGCTGTCCACCAAGGAGATGTCCACCATCTGCCCCTCCCCCGTCCTCTCCCGTATGTTGAGGGCGGCGAGTATACCCACGCAGCAGAACAGAGAGCTCAGTATGTCGCCTATCGCGGTGCCTGAACGTGTGGGAGGCCCGTCGGGCCAACCCGTTATGCTGAGGAGCCCACCCATGGCCTGACCTATGATGTCGTATCCGGGCCTCCCCCTGTAGGGGCCGTACTGGCCGAACCCCGAGATGGCGGCGTATACCAGCCGAGGGTTAGCCTCCCTGAGCCTCTCGTACCCCAAGCCGAGGCGCTCCATGGTGCCCGGCCTGAAGTTCTCTAGGAGCACGTCGCACCTCTTCACAAGCTCAACGAAGAGGCGTCTACCCTCGTCGGTCTTCAGGTTGACGGTGATGCTTTTCTTGCCCCTGTTCAGGTTTACGTAGTACATGCTCTCCTCGCCCACGAAGGGAGGGAACTGCCTGGAGTCGTCGCCCCTTCCCGGGATCTCCAGCTTTATGACCTCGGCCCCCATGTCGGCCAGCAGCATCCCGCAGAACGGCCCCGCCAAGACCCTGCTCAGGTCCAGAACCCTCACGCCGAGAAAAGCGTCACTATCAAGCATGGAGGAAAATACTGACTGCGACGCTATAAAAGCGGTTTCAAAGAAGGGGAAAAAGGAGGAACTAGTCTATTACCATCACAGGCGTATAGACGGCGGGTAATTGACGCTCTATGGTCATCACGGCGCCCTGGCTCGGCCTTATCTCTATCCTGAAGTTCTCGTACGGGTGAGTGTACATGCTGGGCCTGTCAGCTGGATCTGGTTCGACGTCCGTTAGAAGCAGCTCGGTGAAGTCGATCTCTACCTTGAACTTCTCCCCCGTCTCCAGCAGGGTGTCCGTGTCACCGTTGGCGGTTGTGATTGTCATGACTGTGCCGTTAGTGTTATAGATCTCACCGTGGCAGATATCGTTGGTAAAGGTGGCTACTAGTTTGCTGTCGTCGCAGTCCACAGGCTCGTGCCCCTGGCTCAGCTTCATGTAGAACACGACCTTTGTCAGGCATATGTCTGACTGCTGGACTCCAGCGGTAGACGTGTTTGAGAAGAAAGCCACGAGGCCGCTGTCGATGAGCATGGAGCTGCTGGCCTCGCTCATGCCGGCGGAGATCACCGACTGGGCCTTCTCGGCGGTCAGGAACCCCATGTTTAGGATGACGAATGCGAAAGCCGCGGCTGTAATCACGAAGGCGACGAGTATGATGGCTGTTTCTAGACCCGTCATTGCTCGTCTTGACTTTGAAAGGGTTTTCATTCTGCTAACACCAGTTACCTAGGTTTGGAGAGTTTTCCCCGTACCGCTTTATTAAGAAAATGTATGTAGACTCCATTAACAACACGGAACGCGTGAGCCAAAGGTTATCAGGGGAAGCATCCAAAATAGCCATGATAGAGGTGCGGAGAGCAAGGCCAGCTTATAAGCTCTGGCTGGAGACCGACGAAGGCTACGTTTTCGGCCCGGGCGTCTACAGCCTCCTAAGGAAGATAGAGGAGAAGGGGACCCTCAAGGAGGCAACCGCGTCCCTGGGTATGAGCTACAGGTACGCGTGGGGGCTCATCAAGAAAGCAGAGGAGAAGCTGGGGAAGCCCCTCATATCCGCCACTAAAGGAGGTAGACACGGAGGGGGAAGCACCGAGATAACGGAGTTGGGCAGGCGGTATGTCAGGGACTTCGAGAGGTTGAGGAGGATGATGGACGAAGTCTCCGACGGCTCTCTCCAGGTAACCCAAGTCAGAGGCACCGTACTGGAAGCGGCCGAGAAAGGAGACACCGTAGAATACACCATTGGGCTGAGAGACGAGACGTTAATCTTCACTCTGCCTAAAGACGGCGGCGTCAAGGAGGCTGGGGACGTGGTGATTTTACACGTGTCCCTTGAGACCTAGCTTGGGCTCGTGTTGAGTATGTCTATGAACTTCTGGTAGCGGTGCCTGAGTCCGTGCCCCTTCGGCGTTAGATCATAGAAGCATTTCGGGCAGTCCTCGGGGCCCTCGTTTTTAGTTATGTAGCCAAACGCGCAGAGGTCGTTGAGGTGGTGGTAGACGTTCCGTATGTCGTTGTCGTTCATGTAGACATAGAAGCTGTCCTTGAGCTGTTGCCATATGCTGTATCCGTAGGACTCTTTTTCGTTTTCGAGGTTGTCGCATATGACTGCGAGTATCTTCATCTTCGTCGCTCCGCAGGTTCCCTTGGGTTTGGGCATTGGGCTACTCTCGAAACGCTTATATAAAATCGGTTTATTTATAATTTACGTATGGGTAAAATACCCATATAGTTTCTATAACATAACCACGAGAGACATAACAGAGGGAGAGAGGAAAAACCCAATACAATTATCCAATATACACCAACACCCGACTATTAAGCGACCTCGAGAACAGCGAAATAAGCTGTGCCAACTGCGGCCCAGTAGTAGAGTAGAGGGGCCAGATTGGAGATCTTTCATCTCCGACGAGAAGCAGAAAGGACTCGCCCACATCTCACCATCAGCCTCACCCCTACGACAAAGGTTATCCAGTCTTCAACAGGTACATGGACGACCAGTGAAACGGCTCAAAGACGAGACCCGGGTAAGAATGGATAGCCCCTGCAAGCGCGAAAACGGCGGCAAGTTCGACGAGACATTAAAACGAAATCTGAACATAGCCATGGCCTAGCTTGACCGTATGGCAATGCCCCTTCACCTGCCCTACAGCGTCAAGGAGCAAGCAAGAAAAAGCCAGAGGAGCCCCCAAGTAATTGATTAGCCGTATGGCTGAGCAGTCTTTAAAATAGAAGATCATAAACCTTTTTTCTTACTTCTTCTTTGTAGGTGAGATAGTTTTGGCCGAGGAGAAGCCCAGCATCGCGGAGGTACTGGACGCTAACCGCAGGTTCATCTACGCGCTGCTGGCCACACCCTACCTCGGCATGGTGATAGCCATAGGGCTCATCTGGTACAGGAAGCCCAGCAACATGTACATCGCCACGGGCGTAATATTCTTCCTAATGGTCCAGTACGGGCTCACCGTCTACTTCTTCGTCAAGAGGCTAAGCAGCATGGTGAAGGAGGATAAGGCTAAAACCCTTAGAGCGCTAGAGGAATCCATGGAGGCGGAGGAGAGCCGATGAAGGAGGTAAAGGTCGAGATAGACGAAGACCTTTACAACTACCTGGAGTTCCTTGAGCGGACCCTCTACATCAGAAACAAAAACGAGGCCCTCCACAAGGCGCTGATCCTCTTCAGGAAGCTCAGCATGCACGACTGGCTCCCAGACACATACCGCATCGGCGAGAACCGCGTCATCATCATGGACAGGGGCATGCTGCTGGATCTATTCGAGAGCCTTACGGAGTACGAAACCTACAGGGTGGGGAGCATGACCGCACTCAAGCGGAAGGTGCTGAAGCCCGAGTTCAGGGACATCAACCTGACGAAGAAGAAGAACTGGCCGCTGGTGCTCAACGAGCTCCAGAACCTGGGCTGGGGAACCTTCGAGAAGATCGATGACGAGATAAAGATAGAAAACTCGGCTGTGCCTTCCCAGTATCTCAAAGGCTACCTAGAGACAATGTTCAAGGTGACCCTGGAGGAGCACCACACCAGAATACAGGACCTGATAGTATTCAGAGTGGCCAAGCCTAGGGAAGACGCGTGGCTCTAGAGCCCCGTCCACGGGCACCTCTTGTAGGGCCCGATCACGATGGTCACCACAGTCCCAAGTATCCCGTCCAGGGCTAGCTTCTTCTCTAGGAACGCGTTGAGGTCTTCCATCTGCTCGAATATCACCTCTATCAGGAGGTCGACGTCGCCGCTGGTGCGGTAGAGGACGTGGACGTCGGGGTTCTTCTCTATGTCCTTGACGATGGACGAGAGCTTGGCTGGCTGGACCTTGAGGCCGATGAACGCCTTGATGGCTCTGCCCAGCTTGTGGTAGTCCATGACGATGGTGAACTTCTTTATGATGCCCTCTTCCATGAGCTTGTCTATCCTGTTCTTGATGGTGGCTTCGCTTACCCCAGCCTCCTCCGCCATCTTCTTGTACGTGCTTCGAGCGTCGTCTGTGAGACACTTTATTATCTTCATGTCGAGGATATCCAGAGACATACGTCAATATTGTTCGTCTACTAGTTGAAATATTTTTAGATTCCTTTAATGGTATTGAGGTTTTATGTAATCTAGTTTCATGTTTTTTTACTCGTATTAAAAACATTTCCATGACCTTTCAATATAAACAGATACATGTTAAAAACCCATCCAGTTACGTCCAATATTTATATAAAAAGACAAACGCCTAAAAATATCTTTAAAGAAAATATAGAAAAAACAAAACTCAATTGGGGAATCCGTAACAATTCTTAGTTGTTCTATAATTTTCTTAATGAAACATGATATATTCCATATACATAGTAAATATCATCGAGGAAAAATGGAATCCGTAAAAAAAGTACCCGCGTCTCTGTACAAGCCCCTATCAGAAAAACTAGTGTCCATAATCCTTGACGCTGAGGACCGGAACGCGGTCTCAGCCGAGATGACGAAGAAGATAATCTACCTGTGGAGACAAGAAATGCTCGCCTCCCCGACGGGCATAGAGACGCTGGTAAAGGCAGCGGTTCAGGTTGACTCCTCGGCCGTCGTCAAAGTAATGGACGATCTGGGCCTTAAAGAGCTCACAGTAGCCGTGAAGAACCTATAAACCTAAATTTTCTTTTACCTATTCTATTTGTGAACCATTGAGGAATGATCGATTTGGTTGTAAGCTATACTCTGGCGAGAGTTCAGCCGGCGAAGGATGTCCAGGTCTACTACAAGGTGAAGGAGCTCCCCGAGGTCGAGGAAGTGATAACGACCTACGGCGAGTACGACATCATCATCAAGGTCAACGTCGGCAGCCTGGAGATGCTGGACGAGTTCGTGTTCCACAAGCTCAGGACCATAGAGGGCGTGGAGGCCACGACGACGCTGATACACGCCGACTTCCCTAAGGATAGGTGAGCAGCGCTGGAAAAGTTCCCTTCAGTCGTATCTGACATAATGAACGAGCTGGTAACCATAGAGGGCTCGAGGTCGGTGAAGGAAGCGTCCGAGATAATGCTTGAGAAGGGCATTGGGAGCATCGTGGTTACGGAGGAGGGAAGCCCCGTCGGCATCGTGACTAAAAGCGATTTGTTGGGCAGGGTCATCGTAAAGTGCAGGGACCCGAGAGATTGCAGTATAAGCGAGATCATGTCAAGCCCCCTGATCTCCATAGACAAGAACAAGCCCATACTCGACGCAATGAGGGAGCTGAGGAGCAGGAAGGTCCGCCGCCTCCTCGTGAGCGACGGCGAGAAGATAGTGGGCATAGTGTCGGAGTACGACATGATCAACGCCGTCACGATCTCGTCTCTCACGCAGTTCAGCACGCTTCTCAGGAGAAAATAACCTCACCGTCCCATGACAGCCAGTTCCATCGCTCAGGATAGGGGTCAGGTGTTCCCCGGAAACCTTTTTATCAATTAAATAAGCATTAAGGTGAATCGCTTTGATGAAGAAGGTCACTATCATCACTCCCCCTGAGTATGAGGGGCTGTTGCTGGAGTCCCTCGGTAAATCTCAGGTAATTCATTTCACCAAGGTGACTGGCTCAGAGTACGAGAGTCTGAGAGACCCATCCGAGGAAGGCGTCGATTACAGGATGCTTTACAACAGGGTCAACACGAGCTACAAGGAAATCCTTGATATGGTGGATTTCTCTGTGGAGCGGCGGACTCCCCCCCTCGAGGAGCTGAGGGAGTTCACGCTCGATCCAGGGGGGAAGGTGGATGCCATAATTAACGAAGCGACCTCTTTGATCGAGGAAGTCGAGGAGAAGCGGGAGCGCCAGCAACTCGAAAACGAAAAGCTGGTCAAGGAGCTTCAGGCAAAGCTGGATGCTGAGAGGGAGAGGTTCGAGAAAGAGAAGGAGAAGCTGGTGGGGGAGCTTGCTGACCGTGTCCTACTTTCATCGAGGCTTGAGTCGCTTCAAGCTCTAGAGCCGGAGCAGTTTAAAAGCAGCTTCGCCGTCGGTGTCGTGAAGAACGACATCATCTCCAAAGTGGCAGAGTACCTGAGAAGGTATGAGGGAACTTACTACAGGACGGCCCCTATATCCGAGGATGAGAGCTTCATATTCGTCTTCGGCTCCGAGGAGACCCAGAAATGGGTTGAGGCACTGTTCCTCGTCTTCGACATAAAAGACATATTCGACACGTTAGATTCTCAGGACATTCTTCTTGTGCTTGACCCGGCTAGGAGAGCGGAGGCTATCAAGAAATATGAGGAACAGCTTAAGAGGCAGGGTGAAGAGGCGGGCCCAGGCGAAGTATTTGAAGAGGAGAAAAAGATCAGGGAAAAGATCGCGGAGCTTGAGAGCAGCCACAGGCAGCGGATATCCGATCTGAGAGCCGAGTATGACCAGAAGATCAAGGAAAACGAGGAGAAGCACAGGAAAGAGATCGCGGAACTGATGAGCGAGCAGAGCGAGAAGATCGGTAAAATCGACTACTATGTCACGTTGTTGAGGATGTTTTCAAGCAGGAGGGTCCACATCCTGAGGGGGATGGTCATAAGCATCTTGCAGGGCTACACGCCCGAGAGCAGGGTGCCCAAGCTCAAGGAGTCCATCAAAAAGGTGGAGGAAAGGATTGGGGAGAACCTGTTTGTGGAAGTGAGTGACCTCGGCCCCGAAGACAAGCACGCCCCGACGCCGCCTCTGGAGATGCCCGGCTTCCTGGGACCGTCATGGATACTCACGAGGCTCAGGGGCTGGCCCTCCGCGGAGGAGCTCAACCCGGGATACATCTCGATCCTCGTATTCTGCTTCCAGTTCGGCCTCATGTTTGGAGACATCGGGCAGGGCCTCATATACCTAGCGATCGGCTTGGCCCTTCGCAACAGGTTCGATAAGGGTATGATGAAATACCTCACGAACCTTTTCATACCTATGGGCATAGCCGCCATCGTGTTCGGGTTCATGTACGACTCTATATTCCTCGTCGAGCACGCCATAAGCCACCAGCTCCACGAGGCGGGACTCCATTTGCCTTTCAATTACCCGATAATGCCCAACCCGGTGCACGAGGTGGGTGAGCTCATGAACCTCATATTCATGATAGGTGCTGTGGAGATAGTCCTCGGCGCCCTCCTTGGAGCATTCAACGCGTTCAAGGAAGGCAACTACGTCGGCATGATAGGTGAGCACGGGTTCGGCATGGGTCTGTACGTCACCGGTCTCTACCTCTCGGCTGGCTCATTGTTCACGGAGGGACTGGACATCATGTTGATGGTGGGTAACTGGCCCTTCAAGCTGATGATCGCAGGGATGCTACTCTCCTTCGCGGAGCCCGTGCTCCACTCTGTTTTGCACGGACACGGACTAAGCATAGAGTCCATGGGTGAGGGGCTGGGAGGGCTACTGATGACCTTCGTGGAGGGGCTGGCAAACATGTTCAGCTTCCTGCGTATCGCGGCCTTCGCGCTCGCCCACGCAAGCCTCGCAGGTGCAGGAGAAGCCCTGGGCCACGCCATAGGAAGCGGTATTCTGGGTCTGTTGATAATGAACGTGATCGCGTTGAGCTTCGAGTTCGTCTCAAGCAGCGTACAGTCGCTGAGGCTGCTTTACTACGAGTTCATGGGCAAGTTCTTCCACGGGGAGGGCGTGCCCTTCAGACCTTTCCGTGTAAATCAGGGATAACACCGATTTTCTTATCTCTCAATTTTCCATGGTTGGAAAAAATTATATGTACATGTGATACCTTGAAGGAAGAAAAGGAGAGGTAGCACAAGTGACAACACAACCTACGTTGCTGTGCAGGCAGGTGAGGCGTTAATGGCATACGAGACACTCGCTCCAGTCATACTAGTGATCGTTAGCATCGGAGCCGCGGCGTGGACCATGGTGCAGGGAAGCATCATAAACTCGTCGGCCGAGATGGAAGGTAAAAAGACTCCCGTCTGGGGTGTCGCCTTGAACGCCTTCGGTGGCTTCACAGTTATAATCAACATATTGTTCTCCATAGTCATCATATTCGGCGGAGGAGGTGAAGGTGAACTGATTCCAGCAGAAGCATGGGGAGTACTCACCGCTGCTATGACGATGATCGGGGCGGCCTTCGCGTCCGCTCTGTGTATCATGGTCGCGGCTAAGGCGGGCGCAGAGATGCTAGTAGAGAGGCCGGAGCTTAGCATCTGGTCTCTGCTCTTCGTCGCTCTCGGTGAGGGCCTCGCCATCTACGGGCTGATCGTCGCCATCCTGTTGAGCGGGTAGCCCGTTCGACGGCGGCAGCCGGTTTCCCTTTTTTAAAACTGCATTAAACTGGTTTTAAAATACATGAAAATTACAATAACAGTGTAATAAACAGGCATTAATGTTTTATATATTTATATATTCATTAAATATCGCGTGTATCAATAGCAACCACGTTAACAGTGAAGCTGTATGAAGTTCAATGCATTTGTTTATGTCTCGTTAAAGTCAGGGTACAGCGACCCCGAGGGCGACGCCACGGCCGAGGCCCTCAGGGGCCTAGGCTACAGCGTCGAGAAGGTTAGGGCGAGCAAGGCGTACCAGATGGCCTTCGAGGCTGAGGACAGGGCGCAGGCGGATGCGCTCATAGACGAGATGTGCAGGCGGCTGCTGACGAACCCCACGAAGGACGACTACCGGTACGAGCTAAGTGAGGCGTGATGAGCAGAGTCACCGAGTCTGGGCACTCCTTCAGCCACCACATGGTTGACCTCCTCAACGCGTCGGACAGCGAGCTCCGGGAGATAGCCGAGGCGCTGGGGCTTGGGCTGTCGCTGGAGGAGCTCAGGTACATAGCCGACCACTACGTGCTCCGGGAGAGGAAGGCGGCGGACATAGAGCTCCAGACCTTCGACCAGACCATGTCGGAGCATTGCAGCCACAAGACGTTCAAGGGCGTGATCCATACGCCGGAAGGCACCGTGGACGGGCTGTTAAAAACATACTTCAGGAGTCTCATCGACGAGCTGAAGCCCGACTGGTGCTTCAGCGTCTTCGAGGACAACGCCGGCATCGTGGACCTCACGGACGACGTGGCGGTGACCATAAAGGTTGAGACCCACAACCACCCTTCGGCCATCGAGCCCTTCGGCGGCGCCGCGACGGGGCTGGGCGGCGTCATCAGAGACATCCTGGGCGTCTGGGCCGACCCTATAGCCAACACGGACGTACTCTGCTTCGGCCCCCCGGACTACCCATACGAGGGGCTGCCCGAAGGGGTGAAGCACCCACTCTACCTGTTCAGGGGAGTCGTGGACGGCATCGGCAGCTACGGGAACAGCATAGGCATCCCTACGGTGAACGGAGCCACGGTCTTCGACGAGGACTACACCGGCAACGTCGTTGTTTACTGCGGCTGCCTGGGGGTGCTCCCCAAAGACCAGTACATCAGAGACGTGAAAAGCGGCGACTATGTTGTGCTGGCGGGGGGGAAGACGGGGCTCGACGGCATCCACGGTGTCACATTCGCGTCGGCAGAGCTCACTGAGGAGAGCGAGGAGGTGAGCAGGCCGGCTGTGCAGATCGCGAACCCCATAGAGGAGGAGAAGATCAAGCGGGCAGTGAAGCAGATCAGCGACCAGAAACTCGGGTCCGGGATCACGGACATCGGCGGAGGAGGCATAAGCTGTGGGGTCTGCGAGACCGCGGACAGCTATGGGCTCGGCGTCGAGGTGCACCTCGACAGGATACCGCTGAAGGCCGAGGAGATGGCGCCCTGGGAGATATGGATCAGCGAGAGCCAGGAGCGTATGCTGCTCGCGGTGCCCCCAGAGAACCTGGATAGGGTCATGGAGATATTCGGCGACGAGCAGGTTGACGCCACGGTCTTAGGCGCGTACGACGACTCGGGTGTAGCGAGGCTCATCTATAACGGCGTCGAGGTGGGCAACATCGTGCTGGAGGCTCTGTTCAACCCTCCGCGGCTGGAGCGGGAGACGAACTGGACGCCAGCCGAGAAGGAGGACCCTGAGACGCCTGAGCCGGAGGACTTGGGCGAGGTGCTTCTCAAGCTCTTGAGCAGCTACGCTGTCTGCAGCAAGGAGCGGGTTGTTAGACGGTATGACCAAGAGGTCAAGGGCCAGACTGTGATAAAGCCTCTGCAGGGCTGGAAGACCGGGCCCAGCGACGCGTCGGTGCTGAAGCCCCTCGACGAGTCGTGGAAGGGCGTCAGCGTCGCGAGCGGCGTGAACCCCAGGTATGGGAAGATCGACCCGTACTGGATGGCGGCGAGCGTCGTGGACGAGGCCGTACGGAACAGCGTATGCGTCGGCGGACGCAGATGGGCGCTTCTGGACAACTTCACATGGGGGAACCCGGAGTACGAGGACCGGCTGGGCATGCTGGTGTACGCCTGCCGCGGCTGCTACGACACAGCCAAGGCATACGGCGCTCCATTCGTGTCGGGTAAGGACAGCCTCTACAACGAGAGCCCGCTGGGGCCCGTGGCGCCGACCTTGCTGGTGACCAGCCTCGGTATAGTGCCAGACATAAGGAAGGCGGTGAGCATGGAGCTCAAGGAGCCGGAGAACGCGCTGTATCTCATAGGTGTGACGAAGCCCGAGCTGGGAGGCAGCGAGTACCTTCGGCTCCAAGGGGAGCTCGGCGGCTCGGTGCCCCGGGTGGACGCTGAGACGAACATTAAAGCTTACCGTCGCATCTTGGAGGCGATGGACGAGGGGTTGGTGCGGGCGTGCCACGACTGTAGCGAGGGCGGGTTGGCCGTGGCCGCTGCCGAGATGGCGTTCACGGGCGACCTCGGAGTAGACCTGGACATCGGCAGGGTGCCTGTCTCCGAGGAGATGAGGGCCGATGTGCTTCTGTTCAGTGAGAGCAACGGGAGGCTGCTGGTGGAGGTGCCACCCGCCGCCACGGCGAGGTTCACAGAGATTATGGGAGACACCGCCCACGCCTGCGTAGGGGCCGTCAAGGAGGAGAAGACGCTGACGGTCACCAAGGACGGTGAGCCTCTGTTCGAGACAGGCTTAGAGACGTTGATAGGGGCGTGGAAGACGCCGCTGGAGGCCGGTCGATGAAACGCGAGGACATCAGGGTGCTCATGATGCGGGCCCCGGGCACCAACTGCGACAAAGAGACGGTGAGGGCGTTCAGGGACCAGGGCGTCCAGGTGGACCTCGTCCACACCCAGAAGGTGTTCCGGGAAAGGAACCTTGAGGACTACGACGTGCTGGTTTTCCCGGGGGGCTTCAGCTACGGCGACTACGTGCGGAGCGGCGCCATCTGGGCGAAGATGTGCGAGTACAGGATCGGCAACGAGTTGGAGGCGTTCGTTGACGAGGGAAAGCCCGTGGTCGGCATCTGCAACGGGTTCCAGCAGCTCGTGGAGATGGGGTTCCTTCCGGGCTGGGAGGGGAGGAGCATCTACCCCGAGGCGGCCCTCGGCAACAGCACCAGGGGATACCAGAACAGGTGGACAAGGATGAAGTACGTGGGCGGCGGCAACTGCGGCATGATGGCGGGGCTGGAGCCCGGCTACGTGCTTCGGTGCCCTGTGGCCCACGGCGAGGGGCGGTTCATCTTTCCGCCTGAGCGGCGGGAGGAGCTCCTGGAGCGGCTCTACGACATGGACATGCTGGTGTGGCGGTATGTGAAGGCCGATGGGTCCTTCGCAGAGTATGATTGGCCCGACAACCCCAACGGGGCGTACCACGACATCGCCGGCATCTGCAACCCCGAGGGCAACGTCCTCGGCCTGATGCCCCACCCAGAGCGCGCCTACTACGGCTACCTGATGCTCGAGTGGACCAAGGAAAAGCGGCCGCCCCGATACGGCGACGGCCACCCGTTCTTCAAATCCATAGTCGATCACGTGGAGAATAGGATGTAGACGCAGGCCAAGGGGCGCCCTCAGTATTTAGCTCATTGGCTCCCTTTTCGGGAGGTTGTAGAGGACCCTCGCCCGGGCCCTCTCCAGCTGCCTGATAGTCCTGCCCAAGTCCACCTCCGTGGTCTCCCCCAGCCTGCCTCTGATGTAGCTGAGGGCGACCACCTGCTGGTTGAAGTTAATCGTCATCTCCGGCGATAGGTAGATTATCTCGGCGCTGCCGAAGCAGTCTGGGAACATCTCCCTGTACCTCTCCTCCCACTGGAGGTGGTCGTCGAGGCTCGTGTGGTTGCCGAAAAGCAGCATGTTGTACTTGCCGTGGATCGTCTGTATGGCAATTGGGATGTTGGGGTCTATGATGATCTCGTTGATGACGCGCTCATCGAGCTTGTTGAACTGGACGAGTATGTATGTGAGTATGTAGTTTGGTGGGACGAAGAAGTTGGGGAACCTGCAGACAGGCTCGCTCAGGATGTGTGCATCGATGAGAGCCTCTATGCGCTTATCGACGGTCTTCCTGTGGAGACCCGTCTTCTTGCAGAGCATCGTGATGTTCGTCTTTATGCCTTTGCCGTTCACTAGGCACCTCATTATGTCGAGGTCGAGCTGCTCCAGCTCGTAGCCCCTCAGGGTGAGGCCGCCGTTCCTCTGGAAGTCCCTCTCTATGAGGTTGATGCCGGTGCTGGGGTTGTACTTGATCATGAGCTGGTTGCTGAAGTAGGCCGTGCTAGAGTAGAAGTGCGCGTCCTCCTCATCGACGCCGTAGTTGATGTTGAGGATGCTAGGGATGGTCGACATCCAGAGCTGGTAGCTGGTTATGCTCTCGTGGTACGTGAAGAGGAGGGTGTCGTACTCGCCCTGTCTGGACCGGAACGCGGCGAATATCTGGGGGTCCTCCTTGATCCACTGGATGATCTTATCGGTGCAGTCCCTGCAGTCTGGTATGTCGAGCTTCACGACTGCCAGAAGAGGATAGACCATGTAGAGGCCGTGGAATGGATAGAACGGTGTCTCCAGAATGCTGTGCTCGAATATGCCTTCGACTTTCTTCTTGATGGTGTTCCTGTGCTTCCCGAGAATCCTTGATAGTTCGCTGATGTTGACACTGACGGCGTCCCCGGATACCAACTCCTCCATGAGCTTGAAGTTATCCGCGTCTTCTAGCAGTTCTGACATCTCAGACATACGGACATGTCCATCATTTATATTTTTTGTTTCAATAAATACCATCGTTTATGCAGATTTACGATGTCAAATGATCATAAATACCCATTTTTTTTCGTTAAAAATCCTATAGAGGATGGCATAATATTTAGCGTTTTTCGACATTTTTTAGCCTTTTTCTGTAAACCCGATTTATATCATACCTGTAAATACTATCACCCAGAAGGAGGAGAAAGAAAGATGGGATATTCAAACGACGATGAAGCGGTTTTCTTCGGGCCGGGCTTGACAAACCAGGAGCTGGACAGCGAGTTCAAGAAGCTCTATGACAGCCTCATGGTCTACAAGAATAACATCTTCCACCTCGTAGACACGGTCTGCACCGACTGCGGAGCAGCCGACAGACTCGCTAGAAACATAGCCGAGCGTGACACTGCTCTACTCCAACGCCTCGTTGCTAAGGAGTGCGAGCAGCGCCAGATGAGGAGGAAGGCCAAGAAGGAGTCTGTGGTCGGACAGCTCAAGGCCGACGGCCAGAAGAGCCTTTCTTTGGAGTCGATCATGAACGCCAGGATCGACTCGATGAAAGACATGTTAGAGGATCCGAGGAAGTAGGTCCGCCATGCAGGAGCTAACCCTTAGACAGGTCCAAGAGACTATTCTGGAGACGCAGGGAGACAAGAGCCTCAGGGAGATGTTCATACACAAGTCTCCATGCTCTGAAGACGGGATTGGGGCTGTCTTCTTCGCTATAGCGGGAACGCCGCCCAGGGGATATGCCATGTTTCTGCCGGACGGGGAGGACGAATGCGTGGGCACCCTGCATGTGTTTGACCGACTTGGGTTGAAACGCAAGATACTGCACTGCAAGATAGATGAACTGGTGACCTGCGAAGACAACAAGGTCTGGACCCCGCAAAAAGCCGCGCCCGTGATAGAGGCATAGCCAAACCGATGATTTCTTCAGGGAGAAAAGAATACATCGAGTGAAAACCGATGAACGCTGATACACTCATCGCGGTGAATATAGGACTTCCTGTTTTATCGGCTCTGGCCTCGCTACTTCTCGGCGGAAGGAGGGAGAGAGCTGGGATCGTTTACATGACGGCGGCGGTCCTCGTGGCGTCCTCGCTCCTGCTCCACGGAGCGGAGAGCGTGGCTCTGAGCCCTAGCGGAGTCTTCGGAACAGCGGTGGTGGTTCTGGACTTCGCGCTGCTGCTGTACTTCCTGTACGTGGGATACGTGCATAGGAGCTGGCAGGTTCTAGCGCTGTCCATTGCCCAGCTGCTACCCGCTGCCTACTTCGAGTTCTTCGTCAAGAGCGCACACGTCGAGAACGTGCTGGTCGTGGACGGCCTCTCCATCATGCTCACACTCATAATAAACATAGTCGGCTCCCTGGTGCTGGTATACGCTTTGAGCTACATGGATGAGCATGAAAGCCACCTAGGCTTGGAGCAGAGCCGGCAGGGCAGGTTCTTCTTCTACATGCTGTTGCTGCTGGGCGCCATGAACGGCCTGGTCTACAGCAACAGCCTCTACTGGCTGTACTTCTTCTGGGAGGTGACCACCCTCTGCTGCTACGAACTCATAAGGCACGACGGCACCCATGAGGCGCAGGGGAACGCGCTGCTGGCCCTCTGGATGGGCCTCATAGGCGGCGTGGCGTTCGTGGCCGCCATGTACGTGGGCTACGGCGCCGTGGGCAGCATCGCGTTGACCGAGCTCATGGCGGCGCCCCTGAGCGGGGGGCTGCTCGTGGTGTTCGCGCTGGCCGCGCTGGCCGCGTTCACCAAGTCTGCCCAGTTCCCGTTCCACGGCTGGCTCCTGGGGGCCATGGTGGCCCCGACGCCGGTGTCCGCGCTACTGCACAGCAGCACCATGGTCAACGCGGGCGTCTACATGCTTCTAAGAATCGCTCCCACGATCAGAGGAACAGCACTCACCCACATAATCGCGTTCATGGGGGCAGCCACTTTCACGGTGACCGCGGTTCTCGCGATAAGGCAGAGGATATCCAAAAGGATACTGGCTTTCTCAACCATAGGCAACCTAGGGCTCATCATCATGTGCGCGGGTCTGAACACCGGGCTCAGCTATAGTGCGGCTCTCACGCTGCTCGCCTTTCACAGCGTCGCCAAGGGCCTCCTTTTCATGGGGGCCGGCGTCGTCGAGAACAAGATAGGGAGCAGGGACGTAGAGGAATGGGAGGGCCTGCTGGGCAGGCTGCCTCTCACCGCCGCGGTGATGATCGCAGGGATGGTCAGCATGTTCCTGCCGCCGTTCGGGATGCTGCTTGGGAAGTGGGTGGCCGTGGACGCTGTGGCCTCGACGCCGCTGCTGCACGGGCTGCCCCTCGCCTTCCTTGTGGTGCTTGGAAGCGGGGCGACGACGTTCTACTACGCCAAGTGGCTGGGATACCTCACCGTCATGCCCAACGGCGCCGAGACGAGGGCCGAGAGGCTGGAGACGCCTTACAGGGTGTCCCTCT
>CAZBUI010000010.1:0-22707 GCA_964495055.1 uncultured Candidatus Bathyarchaeia archaeon
ACGACCAGCGCGCCCTCGCGGAGTGTGACCTTGCTGATCTCCTTGTCGTGGCCGGACTCCTCCTTGGTGGTGGGGGTGAGGATGACCTCGGGGAGCTCCTCCGCCAGCGTCAGGCCGTCGGGCAGCGCCACGCCGCTGATGACCCTGGCGCCATCTCGGTAGGCCCTCCACGCGGACCCGTAGAGGTAGGCGCGGCACACCCACTCCACGTCCACACGGTCCGCCTTGACGACCTTCATGGTCCTGTCGTCCAGGGTTTCCATGAAGTGGTTGGGGAAGACGCCCCGGGTTTCCTTGAACCAGAACTCGCTGAGGGCGTGGAGGCTCTCGCCCTTGTGGGGGATGAGCGTGGGGTACACGATGTCGTAGGCCGATATCCTGTCGGTGGTCACGATGAGCATATGATCGCCCATGTCGTAGACGTCGCGTATCTTGCCCCGCCTAGGAGAGGGGCGCCCGTCGAAGAGGTCGCTTGCCTCCAGGACCTCGACCGTGCCGTCCCCGAGGGGGTCATCAACGTTGTGGTATTTCTTCAATGAGATCAACACCCGGAGCTTACACGCATAGAGCATATTCGGTTATATTTAGGGTTTCTTTTAACAACATCATGTAACGTTAACATCGGTGAAGCAAAAATATCAGAGAAAAAAGACACGGATAGCTTATTTTGTACGTGCGTCCTTGAGGCAGTTGACGCAGAGCCTCTCTTCCTGGTCTCCGCAGTACTCGCAGAAGCCCTTGCCGCAGGCTTTGCACTCCACGATGAAGTCCTCCAACTCACCGCATATCTCACAGTTCATAGCTGTACTAGTCTCGGGGCGTGAACCATAATTCAAACCTTTCTATCGAGCTGTCCCTGACGGGCGGCGCGGCAGGTAGATTAATCTTGACAGACAACGTAATGTAAACGATGTACTCCTCCCGTCCCTACAGCCAGAAAGCCATAATTAGGGACAGTACGCCGGATCAGGTTTATGGAACCGTCCGGTCGTGGCTCGCGATGAACGGCTGCAGCTTCCAACAAGCCACGCCACCTAACTACATAGAAGCCGTGTATAAGGCGAGAAACCCCGTCACCCACATCGGGCTCAAAGACGATTACCCCAAAGAGTTCGCCGTCAGGATGACTGCCTTCGGCAGCGACACAGTTCTCCACATAACGGTGACCCAGCTGGAGCCGCGGTTCAAGGATAAGGGCTACCTATACTGGGGCAGCCGCATCGAGGGGCTGCTGTGGGAGCTTGACTCCCCGCCCACGGGGGAGCAGGTTCTAAGCCTCTACCCCAGGGAGATGGTGGACGGCGAGATCAACACCAAGGCCAGGTTCTATGTGGGGGTACTCGTGGCCCTAGTATCGGTGCTCGTGGCTTTCCGCGTCCAGTTAGATGTCGTCGTATTCGTCTTCTTCGTCGTCATAGCACCGGTGGTCGTCATTGGCGTGCTGGACACCATAGACTACCTGAGGCTACGATCAAGAACGGCGACACGGTATCTATAATGGCTTCATGCGAAAGAGGCCGCCTCCTTAAAGAAACAAGCTTTCAAACTGTTTTTATGCTAATCATACCGTTTCATGAGGGGATTAAGTGAGGGCTGTAATCGTAGGCGCCGGGCCCGCCGGGCTCTTCGCGGCGCACGAGCTAAGCAAGCATCACAGCGTGACCATTCTTGAGAGAAAGAGCTACGTAGGGGGATCGGGGCTCCACAGCGACGGCAAACTCAACTTCCACCCCAGGATCGGGGGAGACCTCACGGAGTTCATGTCGGAGGAGGAGGCGTGGGCCCTCGTCAGGGGCATAAGGGACGTGTTCACGGGGCTCGGCGTCGAGATGGCCCGCAGCGACGAGGAGGGGCTCAGGGAGCTGGAGACCCAGGCCTCCCAGGCCGGTATCAAGTTCATCAAGATCGAGCAGAACCACATAGGCTCAGACTACTTGCCCGGAGTCATCTCCGAGATGCGGCAGCGCCTGGAGGAGCGGGGAGTGGATATCAGGCTTGAGACGGCAGCCGAAGAGGTAGTCGTGAAGGGCGGCCGGGCGGCGGCGGTCTCGGGCGACGGTAAGACGTTCGAGGCGGACGCCTTGCTACTGGCGCCGGGCCGCATCGGATCGGGGTGGCTCATAGAGCAGCTGGCCGGCCTCGGGGTTGGCATGAGCTACAACCCCATAGACGTGGGGGTCCGCGTCGAGGTGCCCAACGAGGTCATGGACGAGGTCATCAACGGCTACGGCTGCTGGGACCCCAAGTTCCACATGTACACGCCCAGCTACGACGACTTCGTCCGCACCTTCTGTGTCTGCCCCGCAGGCTACGTGGTCCGGGAGACATATGGAGACAGCCTCTTCGGCGCCAACGGCCACAGCATGAGGGACACCAGGAGCGGAAACACCAACTTCGCGTTGCTGACGAGGGTGAGCCTCACCGAGCCCCTGGAGAACACCACCGAGTACGGCCGCCGCATCGCCCAGCTGGCCAACACGCTGGGCGGCCACAAGCCCATACTCCAGAGGCTGGGCGACCTCCGCAGCCACAAGCGCAGCACCTGGGACAGGCTCGGCAGGAGCCACGTGGAGCCCACGCTGGGCGACGTGACGCCGGGGGACATCGCCATGGCGTACCCCCGGAGGCTAACCATGGACTTCATGGAGAGCCTAGAGATGCTCGACCGAGTGATGCCCGGCATAGCAGCCGACAGCACCCTCCTGTATGCCCCGGAGATAAAGTTCTACGCCATGCGGATTCAGACGGACGATGGTCTGAGGACCAGCATCCCCAACCTCTACGTCGCAGGGGACGGCGCAGGCGTGAGCAGGGGCATCGTCGGCGCCGCCGCTACGGGCATAGTCGCGGCTAGAGGCATCATGGAGCAGCTCGGATAAACTTAAACCGGGCATGGCTGTATTTCACTCTCGACTTGGTGTCTAGCAACCTCAAGAAACGGTTCGAGAAGGCGGTGGCGGCCGCGGTCAAACCAATGATGAGGCTGGGCGTGACGCCCAACCAAGTCACTGCGCTAGGGCTCGCCGTCTCCCTAGCCGCGGCATGGCTCTACGCCGACTGGGGCGGGGAAAGGCTGCGCCTCGTCTACGGCGCCGCGGCCATCCTCCTCTCCGGGCTTCTGGACGCTGTAGATGGGGTACTTGCCCGGGGCACGGGTAGGGCCACGAGGCTAGGAGGCTTCCTCGACTCCGTGGCCGACAGGTACAGCGACGCCTTGGTGCTCACAGGCGTCACCGTCGGAGGGCTGTGCAGCGTACCCGCCGGCCTCCTAGCCCTGACGGGGAGCCTCATGGTGAGCTACACGCGGAGCAGAGCCGAGGCGGAGGGCGAAGAGATGGCTGGGGTGGGCTTCTTCGAGCGAGCCGAAAGGATGATCTTCCTCGCCGCATGCAGCCTCGCGTCGTACCGGTGGCTACAGGCGTTGGACTATGGCATGATCGTGCTCGCGGCTATGGCTCACCTGACGGTGGCCCAGCGTATGCTACACTTTAAAAAAATGGTCGAGAAGAACTAGCTTCTTCTCCTGCGTCTACGGGGCACGTACTTCCGGTCATCCTTGGACCGGATCTTCACGACTCCGCGGTGTACTGCACAGCTTATGCATAGATACTTGGTGGTCTTGGTGCGGTTGATCTGCGCACCCTGATCCCTCAGCTCCTTGAGGATACGTGAGTCCACCAGGCTGGTGTACCTGGTAACCTTCTTTGCTTTGTCTCGTGGTACTTGGGCGCCGCAGTAGCTGCATTGGACCATGCCGGACCGCCCTTTCCCTCCTTTGCTGCGTCCTCCGCTACTTCTCTTCTTAGGCATTCCCAAGCCTCACCACGGATATATGTAGGTCCGTTATAAATGCTGCGAGTTCTCGGCCAGCCCCCGTAAAACATAGTAGACGACCTCGTCGTAGACCGTCCGGGCGACAGCAGCGTAGCCCTGCGGCGAGAGGTGGACGCCGTCGTCGCTGTACACGGGGCTAAGCCGCCCGTCGGGGCCGGCCAGCGAGGAGAACAGGTCCACCACCCTGAGTCCCTCGCCGTCGCAGTGCTCTGTTATGAGTGCGTTGAGCGTCCTTATCCTCGTGTTCATCTGGTCGTCCGCCTCGGTGGGGGTCAACGTGCACGCTATCGGCTTGGCCCCGATCTCGAGGGTCCTAGCGTAGAGCCGTTTCAGGTTCTCCATGACGCGCCTCGGCTCCCTCCCGGCGTAGAGGTCGTTTATGCCGGCCCATACGATGACGTAGTCGGGCCGCTCGGCCTCTACGCTGGTGTGGAACCTTCCCAGCATCCCGTCGGTGCTGTCGCCGTTGATGCCCTTGTTGATGAAGAACGCCTCGTAGCCATCGAGGCCAAGCGCCCGGAGCCCTGAGCGGGCCATGGGCTCAAGCATCCCCGTGTACGGCGTCTCGGCGTAGCCGTGGGTGCCCGGCGACCGATAGCCCACGGTGAGGCTGTCCCCGAGGCATATGAAGGCTAGGAACCTGGTGGCCGGCATCTAGGGCATCTGCGGGTAGGGGATATTAATACCTTGATCCCATGGGTTTACAGGTGAACGTCTTGTCTGAAGGCTATAAGGATAGGGTCCTGGGCGCCGACCTGGTTTTGGTTAACGGGAAGGTCGTCACGGTGGACGGGGACGGCACCGTGGCCGAGGCCGTGGCGGTGAAGGACGGCAGGGTGCTGGCGGTGGGCTCGACGAATCAGATCAAGGAGCTCGCCAACAGCGGCACAGAGACCATAGACCTGGAGGGACGGCTGATGCTGCCGGGCTTCATCGACACCCACGAGCACTGCATCAGGCGGGGGCTCCAGCTGGACTGGGTGAACTGCAGGACGCCGCCCATGCAGAGTCTCGGCGACGTAATCGACGCGCTCAGGGAGAAGGCAGAGACGAAGGAGGAGGGGGAGTGGGTTGTGGGCTCGTGGTTCGACGAGAGCCAGTGGAGGGACAAGCGGTTCCCCGACAGGCACGACCTGGACAGGGCATCCACCGTGCACCCCATCTACCTAGGGAGGGCGGGGGGCCACAACGCCGTGGCCAATAGCCTCGCCCTGGAGCTAGCCGGCATCAACAGGGACACGCCGCAGCCGCCGGGTGGCAACATCGAGCGAGACGACGACGGGGAGCCCACGGGCCGACTCGACGAGATAGCGGCCATGGACATGGTGCGGGGCCTCATCCCCAAACCGTCGGGCTTCAAGGAGATAGAGCTGCTGGTCGAGAACTGGCCCACCCTTGAGGACCAGTACCTCAGCTGGGGCCTCACCTCTATCCACGAGGCCCACATCAAGGCCCCCGAGGCCCAAGCCTACCAGACCCTCGACGAGGAGGGGAAACTCAGGATACGAGTAGGGTTGATGCTGGACGGCATGACGCCCTACAACGGCTACGCCACCAGCGACCTGGGCCGCCAAGGCCTGAGGCCGCCATTCAGGTGGAGCGACAGGCTCATGGTGGTGGGCGTCAAGGTGGGCACCGACGGCGCCATGGGCAGCCTCACCGCGGCCCTCCACGAGGACTACGCCAACGACCCGGGCAACAGGGGCATCATCAGGTGCACGGCTGAGGAACTTACCGACGAGATAGTCAGGTGCCACGTCGCCGGCATAAGGACGTGCACCCACGCCATAGGTGACCGCGCCATAGACATGACCCTAGACGCCTTGGAGGAGGCCATCAACTCCAAGCCCTGGCCCGGCCACAGGCACAGGATTGAGCATGCCGGCTACGTGCTGCCACGTCAGCTGGAGCGTATGGCGAGACTCGACATCAACGTCTCTGCATCAATAGGGTTCTGCCACCCCATCGGGGACAGCCACATCGCCGCCCTGGGCCAGGACAGGCTCTGCGGGTACTATCCCATGAAGAGCTTCAGGGACCACGGCATCGTGGCGGCGGGGAACAGCGACGGCTTCGGCGAGAACTGGGCCCTAACCGGCATATACGGCTGCGTGACGCGGAGGACCAGGGGCGGCAACTACCTCTGCAGGGACGAGGCGATCCCCGTCATGGACGCCATCAAGGCGTACACGTGGAACGCGGCCTACCTGGAGGGAAGCGAGGACACTAAGGGCTCCATCGAGCCGGGTAAGCACGCGGACTTTGTGGTCCTGGACAGGGACATAACAACGGTGGACCCCGAGGATATCATCGACACCAAGGTTCTGATGACCGTTATAGGCGGCGAGGTCGTATACGATCGTTCAACGTGATCCCTTATAGATCTCTTCCATCTTTTTGACGTACTCCGGCGCCAGCCGGTGGGCTTTGGCTCCGGCTAGCATGAGCTCCACGTAGCTCTTTGAAGGCGTGAAGGGTCCCTTGGGCTCGGCCACCCGGTACAGGTCGGCCTCATGCCACTTCCCGTCCTCGCCGAGGACCAGGAAGGTCTCTCGTCTATAGAGCCCCTGGGGGACGCTCTCAAGCACGTCCAGCTCCAGCAACTCGTCGTCGGGGACTTCATAGATTACCCCGTGGACGAGGCCGCCCGGCTTATCGATGATGGTGCTGATGCCGCCTTTCCGCCTCTCGCTCCAGAACCGGAACTGGACCTCGTAGTTGGGGAGGTAGGCCCTCATGACGAACTGGGCACCGGGGCAGTAGCCCCGGAGGAACTCCAAGTTGAGGTTTGAGCCGTAGCCGAAATGATACATAGATTATCCATGAGCTTCGTGGATTTAGGGGTATCTGGGGGGAGCAGACAGGGTTTTATCCACGTCGGCGCAGTCTCCACCGGTGACTCGTTGTCTGAGCCGGGGAAGGTAAGAGAGACTTTCGTGGCTCTCGTACTCATAGGTTTCTTCGCGCGTCTGAGCTACGGGATGGCCAGGACGCCTCTGCTGGCGCTTTTCGCGAGGAGCCTAGGCGCTTCGTCGGCGGCCATCGGGCTCGCAGTGGGCATGTCCACCGTCACCGGCATATTCTTCAAGGCCCCAGCGGGAACCCTTTCCGATATCTACGGCAGGAGGACGGCGCTCCTCACCGCCACCGTCATCTTCGGGTTGATGCCATTCACATACGCTCTGGTAAACGACTATAGACTGCTGGTGACCATCAGGTTCTTCCACGGCTTCGCCACGGCCATCTACGGTCCAGTCGCGATGGCGGTCATCATGGACGTAGCGGGGGATCGGAAAGGCGAACTCGTAGGCACCTACTCCTCAGCAGGGATGCTGGGTGGGCTGCTGGCGGCGCCCCTAGGCGGAGGCCTGCTTCGGTTCCTAGGAGGCGACGACCCGGGCCTAGCTGCGTTCAAGCAGGTATACCTCATAGTCGGGGTGCTGGGAAGCGTTTCCCTGTGCCTGGTCTTCCTCCTTTGGGGGAGGCTGCCCAGCAGGGCGTCCCCCGAGCCGCCCACCTTGATGGGCGTGATGCGTAAGTTCCGTGAAGACGTCTGGGCCGTGGCGACGGACACCCAAGTGCTCCTCACGAGCAGCATGGAGGGGGTTCAGAACCTGACGGTTGGGGCTCTGGAGGCCTTCCTGCCGGTCTACGTGACGGTCACCGCGGGCCTCACCAGCTTCCACGCGGGGGTGCTCTGGGGCGTGCAACTGGTGGTGCTGATGTTCACCAAGCCCTTCATGGGCAGGCTGTCGGACCAGAGGGGGAGGAAGCCCATGATCACGGCGGGTATGATCATCTGCCTCGTCGCTTTCATACTGTACCCCCTGACGATGGACTTCGTAATCCTGTGCGGACTCACCATGGTGTTCGGCCTCGGGGAGTCGATGGTGACGTCGTCCACCGCCGCCATGGTGGCCGAGCAGACCAAGGCGCGGGGCTTCGGCACGTCCATGGGGGTCTTCGGGAGCCTCTGGGACGTGGGACACGCCTCCGGCCCCATACTCACCGGCCTGCTGTTATCTAGGCTGGACTACGTCCCCGCGTTCGGGGTCATCTCGTTGATCCTCCTCGCCGCGACGGCCCTCTTCCAGCTCTTCGTCAAGACCGCCCCGAATGCAGCCTAGGTTAACAGTTCGAGGCCGGCGGCGTAGGCCCCGAGCATGGCTGAGAAGGCGTCGTCGGCGGTTCCTATGACCACGGCGTCACCGTCTCTGGGCCCCAGATCCATGATGGACTCGGCTACGGGCTCCTCCACGGCGTCAGACAGCGCCGGGACCGCTAAGCCCCCGCCCACATAAACCAGCGTGGTGGCGCCGGATGCGCCGGAGATCAAGGCGTGGTCCCTCTGCTCGACGCCCAGTCTCACCTTCTGGGCGCCGCCGGCGACGAGCACGGCGTGGTTGTGTTCCCCCACGGTCAGATTGCTCCTCGGGACAGGTGCGCCCCTGATGAATTTTGCTAGGTCCACCAGTAGGCTCTCTCCCTTAGCGGTCAACTCGACGCCCTGACGGGTGGACGAGACCAGCCCCTCCTCGTTCAGCCGTCTCAACAGGTTTCTGACGGTGCCCTCGCCGAGGCGGAGGTCGGCGGAGAGCTGCTTCCTGCCGGGGCTCCTCTCCTTGATCACCAGCAGGGCGATCGCCGCGTGGGCGGGGGTGAACTCGGGCGCCCTGCCCGGCGCTGTCTTCCCGGAAAGAGCGTGAAGGGTCTCTACGGGTCTCACGTTCTCTGGTACCCCCGGCTTCGGTTAAGTTTTATGAGAACCCTGTGTAGGTCCACGCCACGGTGTCTCCGTCGTGGAGCCTCCACTGGTCGGCGCCCACCATGCCTGGCTGCCACCCGTCGTCGATATAGCTCCAGAGCCAGTACTTGTCCGGGTCGCCGCCGACGCCGTTCACCGTGTTCACGAAGACGCCAAACTCGTACATCGTGTAGTCTACGTCCGCGACGCGCAGCGTGGCGTTCAGCAGGGACTCGCCCGCCCCTACCCTTGTGTCGTTATACCAAGCCGCGGTGCCGTTCCCGTAGTCTATCTTGACGTCCACGGTGGCGGTGAACTCCTCCAGCTCGCCTAGCGTTCTCTCGTACTCCGCCTCGAGGGCGTTCACCCGGTTGTTCAGGTAGACGGCGGCGGCGCCCGCCGCCAGGGTGGTGCATAATAGGAGGGCCGCGGCCCACTTGTAGGCTGAGTCACTCATCAACGTTCATCGTTCTCCCGATGGTTCGAAGGAGGGGGGGCAGCCCCACGGCGAAGAAGACGGCGTTGCTTAGCTCATGCATGAGGGCGAAAGGCACGCCGCTGATCAACGCGACGGACACGGGGATGCCGGCAACGTATGCCGAGACCACGTTGGTGAACACGTCGTAGACGAAGGTGAGCAGGAACCCTGCGACGCCGAGGCGGAGGTCTGGTCCCCAGCCCGGCTTCACCCTCAGGCCGCCCCGGAGGACGCCGCCTGCGACGCCGTACAGAACCTCACCGGTTATCGTGGCGGCGAGCGTCACCAGGTTTACTCCGAACGGGTTCAGGGTGCCGTACACCAGCCAGATGAGGGCGCCCAGCGTCGCCCCGAACCCCGAACCGTACAGGTACCCACCCGTGAACACTATGAGGTCCATGAACTTGACGTTGACCACCCCTATGAGGATGTAGTTGGTGGCGATGGCCGCCGCCGCCATGACGGCTAGCGTTGACGCCTTCCTAGCGGGGGTCAGCCCGTTCTCCTTCAAGCCCACAGTTATTGGATGGATGATCCATCCAATAAGCTTTTCCGCTGAGCTTTTACACGGCCGATACACAAACAACTCTGTGATCGAGTACTTCGCCCCCGACGTCAAGAAACGCGTACAGGAGATACTGGACACGCTGCGCTTCGACCACGTGGGACCCGGAGCGGCTGCACTGCGTCAGGAGCAGGGGCAGCAAGGCCAAGAACACCATAGCTAGGATACACGGCCTCGGTAGGATATGGCAGGAGACCCTCGGCATGGAGCCCACCTACATCCTAGAGGTCATCCACGAGCAGTTCGACTACTACCCCAGGGAGGCCCAGGACAGGACCCTGATACACGAGCTCATGCACATCCCCCAAGGCTTCCGTGGAGGCTTCAGGCACCATGGCGACCACGTCACCCCGGAGAACGTTGAGACAGGGTACAGGCGGTACCTCCGGAGGCGCAGGGACCTGGGGCTGGACAAGTTATAAGCCACGCCGCAACACGATCCACCTGATGTACCCGAGCCTCACAGTCAGGGTCGTCGAGGAGCCCACCACCCTGAGGGAGTTAGTTGCCACCCGGGGGAAGGACGTCCTATATGCGTACGACAAACGCATCGTCGGCGTCCTCGTCAACCAGAGGAGACTATGGGACTCCGCGAGGCCCAGACCAGAGGACAGGGTTGTGGTGTTCCCCATCATAGTGGGTGGATGAGCATCGGGTATAGCTCTAGCTGGGTCAGCGTCAGCAAAACAGTCAACAGGGCCCCCCACGCGACTTGGCCCAGGGTGTGCATCCTCAGTTGCAGCCTAGCCCACCCCACGACGACAAGGACCAGCGTGAAGGGCCACAGCCTCACGCCGTACTGGTGAACGAGGAACGTGGCGGGCCCCGCGACGCCCGAGGCGTGGATGCTGATCTTGTACCGTAGGCTGATTATCATCATGAACAAGCTGTTCACGAGGTAGCAGGCCATGAGGTAAACCATGACGGCGGGCGCCTCGAGGTACGTGAGGGCCAGCGTGCCCAGCACGTAGCTGGATATCGCACCCAGGAACGGCTTGGTCCTCTCCTCCCTCTCGTTGACCATCATGTCCGTCACTATGCCGCCCCGCCTCTGGGAGAATATGATCACTACGGGGAGGACGCTCGAGAAGAATAGGGCCGCCGCTAAAACCGAGGGGGCAGGTCCCGCCGAGTCCATGAGGTAGATATAGACGAACGTAGCCGCTGCGAGCAACGGCGCGTTCATCAAGAGGGTGACAGCCTTCGCCAGGGACTCTATTTTACCCATCACGGATGCCTCGTGGAACGATCAACATATTCACTCTCTAGCGATATATACCTCTTGTTCCTCCCCACCCTTACCGTAGGCCCGCACGGCCTCCCGGGTGAAAGGGGAACCGATTATAACCATCACCCGCCCGTAGAAGTTGTGGAGGTCCCCAACAGAGGGCCGGAGGTTCCCGGAGGGGTGGCTGTGGGCGGTCCCCACTATGGTGAAGTCTATGGGCAACATGTGAGCCGGGAAAGAAGCGAACCCCCTGCCGCCTGAGCCGAAGGGCGGGAAGAGGTACTCGGTGACCGTGATCTCGTCGCCCCTCTTTTTCCCCCGGAGCAGCAGGATGATCTCCCTCGGGTGGACTTCTCGGGCTAGGTCCATCATGTCTAGGAGGAGCCCCTCGGGCACAACGATCCGCATACGCCAAACCTATGCGGCGGTTAAATAAAGCCATGGCTATAATGTTTGTCTCATGATTACCACGGTCCTCATGGACTATGATAGCACCATACACGACATGGACGGCGTCATGGAGCGGAGCCTCGACGGCGTTCTGGGCTACACCGGCAAAGAGCTCTACAACACGTGGGTCTACGACATCCACCGCGCCCTCATCCACCAGAGGTACCTGGACCGCCACGACGACCTCATGTTCCACTGCACCCTGCTCTTCGAACATCTAGAGCTTCCCTTCGACAAGGAGACGGCCGATCTCATCTGCACCAGGTTTGAGGAAGCCCGGGAATCCGCGAAAAAGGACCCCATCTACTATCCCGACGCCGTCCCAGCCATCGAAGCCCTCAAAGATATGGGCTTCACCCTCTGCCTGAGCACAGGCTACGGGGCGGGGCAGAAAGCCAAGACATTGGAGTTCAGGACCGGGAAAAAGTTCTTCAAGCATACTTTCAGCGAGCAGACGCTAGGGGTGCTGAAGACCGAGCCAGAGTACTACAGGAAGGCGTTGAGGCTGGCCAAAGCGAAGCCCAGGGAGACGGTGAGCGTCGGTGATACTCCTCTCAGCGACATAAGGCCGGCCAAGCTGGTGGGCGTCAAGACCATATGGGTCAACAGGAACCAGGAGCCCAGGCCGACGGAGCCTGACCAGATCGCCGACTACGAGACCCTGGACCTCCTGAAGGCCGTGGAGATAATTAAGAGGCTATAGCAGGTCGGGCTCGAACCGTTCCAAGACCCCTTTGGAGACATCCACGACTATCTTGGCCCTGACGATGGGAAGCCAGCCCTCAACGTTCAGGTTGTATGTGACGACGTACTTGTGTTCGTTCATTGGGTACTGCATTACGCTCTGCACCTCTACGCTCCTGAACCTGTCGCCGTGGATGGCCCTCAGCTCCCCCTTCAGTATGGCTGACACCTGCTCTTGACCTTGCAACGTGATCAATATGTGGTTTGGCGGCGGTTTTTATCCGTTTCCCCTCTTTTTAATATCGGCTTTCATCGATTGATATTTTCTTGTTAATATGTTATTTACCAGCATCAATTGATGCTTTTTCATTCATCATCCATCTACCTGCATCAATTTATATCATTATATAAAACACATTATTAAATTCACCCTATTTTTTATGTTTTCATTGGTCTTTTTCTCCTTGTTTACCTCAATGATACAACCGTATACCTTTGTTATACATTTTGTATCAACCAGTTTATGAGATACAGTAATATAGATCAATGATACATAACACTGCTAGTGAACAACAAATGGCAACAAACAACCACGGGCCGAGGGGGGCGGCGACATCTTGAACGTCGAGCTCGTTAAGACCCTCAACGTGGCTCTGACGTGGCTCATGATGATGGCCCCGATGCTGAAGTGGTGGGCCAAGACGATGCTCGCCAACAGGTAGCAGGATGCCTTTTTCGCCTTCCGGGGGCGGGGCTACCCCACCCTCGGTTTGCAGATCAACTCAAGCACCTTTGTCTCGAAGAAGCGGTGGGTGTTGCTGGGCAGCAGCACCACGGCGGTGTCCGCGCCGCTGCCCGTCCCTCCTATGGCTATGCACTCCCTGCCGGACTCTATGAGGCCCGCGTCGCAGGCCATGCACGATATCTCTAGGGCGACCTTGGCGCCCTGGCTGAACAGCCTGAGCGTGTGGGCGATTATCTCGTCCACCTGAATGGGCCCGAACCTCTGCTTCACTGCCCTGCCGAGGCCGCCGAACGAGTGGAGGTGGTAGAAGACCCTGCCGCCGTTGGCCTCTATCTTCCTGCGGTTCTCATCTATCATCCTGTGCTGGTTGGGCTCCCTGAAGCCCATCATCCCCGCCGAGACCACCAGGTTGTATCCCTTGAAGACCTCGCTGGCCAGGGCGCCGGTGTAGCCCGTGTAGCTGGCTACCACGATGTTCCGGATGCCGAGCTCCTCAGCCCTGTTCTTGGCGAGGGGGAGGGTCTTCTCCGTGTTCTCCTTCCCGCGGTTCTCGAAGTAAACCGTCCTCTGTTCCTTGAACGCCATCTGGTTTCAAACAATAAAGAGGGTGGGCGGTAAAATAGTTTGACGTCTCAGCCCCTGGGGATGACGACGTACTTCAGCATCTCCTTGGGCGACAGGCCCTGGGCCTTTCCCCATGCCAGGCCCACAAGGTTGTCCTTCTCTATCTCGCTGTAGACCAAGTAGGCCATTATGACGTTGAACCCGTACTCGTCCGCCGACCTAGACGCGGTGACGTGGTCGTACTTGGCGAGCCTGAGGTACGTCCTGATGAGGGCTACGTCCCCGGTGTAGATGGGGCCCAGTATCTCGGCGTACGGGGACCCCAGCCCCTGGATCACGGGCCTCAGGTTCTCGGCCTCGATTATGTCTCTGAGATGGGACACAGATATGCCGTAGGTGGCCGGGAACAACTCCTCGACGTCAAGCGCCTCGTGTTTATGGCCCCTCTGCTTCACGGCGATCAACACGTTCTCTATGTCGGTCTCAAGCTCCACGAGCTTGTGGACGATGCGGCGATCCCGTGTGGGTAGCTGCTGAACCGCCTCCAGTATGGCCGAGGCGTTGACGTAGTTTAGCATGAGCTCCAGCGGCCACAGGGCGTCGTACTCCTCATAGAGGGGCATCCGCTCCGCGACCCCCGCGTAGGGGGTCCCGTGCAGCATATCCACCACGTCTTCGAGGCTGTCCGCCTCGACCATGTCCTCGTAGCTGGCCACCATGTAGGGGCTGATGGGGATGAGGCTGAGCCTTATCTCCTCATCGGAGGCGGCGCTGAACTTGCCCCGCAGTATCCGTTTGAGGTTCACCACCTCGAAGCGCATCTGGTAGTAGCCCATGAGGAACTCGCCTATCTTCCGTGGGGTGAGCTCCACTATCTTCTCTATGCGCTCGATGAACTTCCTGTAGAAGACCCGCTCCAGGGCGATGTCCGGCCTAGACTCGTCGTCCAGCGTGACGGCGCCGTAGGGCGTGTCCATCAGCTTGGCGAGGAAGTCGTCCACGTCTCGGGCGTCGGCCAGGGTCTGCATCTGCTCCTGGGTTAGGAGGTCGGCGATCCTGGCGTGGGTGCGCAGGACCACGTAGTTCATGCCCAGCTTCAGCTTCTTCTCGATGCCTTGGCACCTCCTATTAGCTTCATCCTGACGAGCTCCTCTAGGCTCTCCTCGTCGAGCTTGTCCTCTATGAACTTGATTATCTGTTTGTACTCGGGTATGATTATGTTCTCAAGGGCGTTGACCTTGCGGTTTGTCTTCCCCAGCTCGTCGGCGATGCGCTCCACCCGGGTCTCGAACTCGGCGAGCCTGATGATGTTGTCAAGGATCTCGTAGACCTTGTCGCTGGCCACGCTGAGGGTGATGTCCAGCTCCGCCGTCACCTGGGGCTTCTCGCCTATCTTGACGAAGGGGTACCTGACCCCCATGACGGCCCTGGGCAGGACCTCCAGCTCCAGGACGCTCTTTATGCTCTTGGCCTGACTCTGGACTTCCTGGGGACCGAGGCTGAGGTACGCTGCGGTGACGGCGGCGTACGCCTCCTGGAGGTTGTCCATGAGCAACCTGCGTCTCCCCTTGAGGACGTCGAGGGAGGTGGTGAGCTCCTTGGCGAGCTGGTCCCTCTTCAGCTTGAGGAACTCTGTGCCTCGCTCTATGAAGCCTATCCTCCTCTTCATGTCCATGAGGAAGCCCTTGGTGGGCTTGACGCCGGCGGTGGATGACAACGCTACACTTCCCGCTTATGGGCCGGGTGGTACTTGTTGATGTATGCCTCTCTGACCCTGATGAGGTCCTCCTCGGGGAGCATGCTCAGCAGGTCCCAAGCGAGGTCCAGGGTCTGCTCGATGCTCCTGTTCTCGTACCTGCCCTGGTTGACGAACTCCTGCTCGAACCTGTCGGCGAACTCGAGCCACGTCCGCTCGCGCTCGCTGAGGCCGACGGTGCCGACGATCTGGACGAGGCCGCGGGCACGGGTGCCCTCGGCGTAGGCCATGTATAGCTGGTTGCTGACGTCGCCGTGGTCCTCCCTGGTGGTCTCCTCGCCTATGCCGTCCTTCATGAGCCTGCTGAGGCTCGGGAGCACGTTCATTGGCGGGTAGAGGCCCCTGAGGGCGAGGCCGCGCTGGAGTATGAGCTGGCCCTCGGTGATGTAGCCGGTGAGGTCCGGGATGGGGTGCGTGATGTCGCCTGCGGGCATGGAGAGTATGGGCATCAGCGTGACGCTTCCCTCCCTGCCCTTGATCTTGCCGGCCCGCTCATATATCGTGGCCAGGTCGCTGTAGAGGTACCCCGGGTAACCCTTCCGGGTGGGTATCTCCTCACGGGCGATGCTGATGGCCCTAAGGGCCTCGGCGTAGTTGGTCATGTCGGTGAGTATGACGAGGACGTGCATCCCCAGGTCGAATGCCAAGTACTCGGCGATGGTCTGGGCGATCCTGGGCGTGACTATGCGCTCTATGGCGGGGTCGTCTGCCAGGTTCAGTATCATGACGCTCTTGTTGAGGGCGCCGGTCTTCTCGAACTCCTCCCTGAAGTAGGCGGCCTCCTCGTTCTTGATGCCCATGGCGCCGAAGACTATGGCGAAGTCGGTCTCCATGCCCGGGATGGTGGCCTGCCTGGCTATCTGGGCGGCAAGCTCGTTGTGGGGGAGCCCCGACTCGCTGAAGATGGGTAGCTTCTGGCCTCTGACGAGGCTGTTCATGCCATCGATGCTGCTGAGCCCCGTCTGTATGAACTCGGAAGGCACGTCCCTCGCAGCGGGGTTGATGACGCCGCCGTTGACGTCCCTGAGATCCGTCGAAAGCGGCCTGGGTATGCCGTCGAGGGGCTCGAAGCTACCGCTGAAAACCCTTCCGATGAGGTCGGGGGACACAGGTATCCTCAGGACATCCCCCGTGAACCTGACCGTGGTGTTGAGGTCCAGGCCCGAGGTCTCGCCGAAGCACTGAATCATGGCCCAGTCTCTGCTGACGTCGAGGACGCTCCCCTGCACGATCTCGCCGCTGGGTCTCTGTATCTGGACGACCTCGTCGAAGCTGACGTCCCTGACATCCTGTATCATGAGGATGGGTCCCTTGATCTCTGTGATGGTCTTGTACTCCAGCCCAGCTATCTCCACCATTATGAAGCCACCTCGTACTGGAGCGCCAGCTCATCCGCATCGTTCTTCATCTGCACACGGGCCTCCTTTATGGGCTCCAAACCCTGCCTCTCCTTGAGCCTCATCATCTCCCTGAGGACGTCCAGGTCCCTGATCTGCTCTATGGGTATACCTTTCCTCACGAGGGGCGATACGACGTCGTAGAAGTCCACGTAGACCTCAAGCAGCGCGGCCTGCTTCTCGGGGGAGCAGTACCTGTCCACGTCGTGGAACGCGCTCTGGACCAGGAACCCCTCCCTGAGCATCTCGGCCATGAGGAGCACCAGCCTCTGCTCGTCTGGGAGAGCCTTCTCACCGATGATTCGGGCCGTCTCCTCGATCTCGCTGGCCTCCTCTAGTAGCCTCAGCGCCCTCGCCCGCGCGTCCTCCCAGCCCGGGGACTGCTCGGTCCACCAGTCGGCCGCCACAGTGAGGTAGCGGGTGAAGCTTCTCAGCCAGTTGATGGCCGGGAAGTGTCTGCGGTAGGCCAGCTCCGAGTCGAGGGCCCAGAACGTTCCGATGAACCTGAGGGTGTTTGTGGTCACAGGCTCCGAGTAGTCTCCACCGGGGGGAGACACGGCGCCAATGATGGTGAGGCTACCGTACCTCTCCTCGCTGCCAAGCGTGACCACCCTGCCCGACCTCTCGTATATCCCTGCGATGCGGTCAGCCAGGTATGCTGGGAACCCTGCCTCCGCCGGTATCTCTTCGAGGCGGCCCGATATGTCTCTGAGGGCCTCCGCCCACCTGGACGTTGAGTCGGCCATGATGGCCACGTCGTAGCCCTGGTCTCTGAAGTACTCGGCGATGGTGACCCCCATGTAGATGCTGGCCTCCCTAGCCGACACGGGCATGTTGGACACGTTGGCGATGATGACCGTCCTCTCGATGAGTCGTCTCCCGGATCTAGGGTCCTCTATCTCCGGGAAGTTCTCAACTACGTCAGCCATCTCGTTGCCGCGCTCGCCGCAGCCGATGTACACGATGATGTCGGCGTCGCTCCACTTGGCTATCTGCTGAAGGGTAACCGTCTTACCGGTCCCGAACCCGCCGGGTATGGCCGCGGCGCCTCCCTTGGCGCACGGGAAGAAGGTGTCGATGACGCGCTGCCCCGTGATGAGGGGCTGACTCAGCGCCAGCCTCTCCTTGATGGGCCTGCCCTGCCTGACGGGCCACGTCTGCATCATCTTCAGGGAAACAATCTCTCCTCCGCCGGTCTCCAGCTCGGCGACCGTGTCGGTGACCTTGAACTCCCCCGACTTTATCGATTTAATTGTCCCACTCAGCCCGGGGGGGACCATGATCTTGTGGACGAAGCTGGGCGTCTCCTGCACCGTCCCTATGATGTCTCCGGCGACGACCTCGTCGCCTCTCTTCGCCGTGGCTTCGAAGCCCCATTTCTTCTCCCGGTTCAGGGGGGGTATGCTGGTTCCTCTGGTCACGAAAGGGCCCGTCAGGTCCCAGAGCTCAGTCTCGGACCTCTCGACGCCGTCCATGATCTGGCTCATTATGCCGGGGCCCAGCTCGGCGATTAGCGGCGTACCGATGTCCACGACGGGCTCACCGGGCTTCAGGCCCGCGGTCGCCTCGTAGACCTGTATGTAGGCGGTTTCCTCGCTGAGCCTCACGATCTCGCCCATGAGCTTGAGGTTGCCCACCTCTATGAGGTCGCCCATCTTGGGCTCCTCCCTGAACTTGGCTACCACGAGGGAGCCGTTTATCCTCTCGATCGTTCCTTCCATCATAGCCATCTAGATCACCCCCAGCTTCTCCGCCACCTCTGATGCCTTGGACTGCCTCACCTTGAGAAGTCTGCCCTCAAGAGTGTTATAATAGACCTTCGTGGCGTCTAGGTTCTTCACGATGACGCCGCCCATCGTATCGATGGGTTTGCTGTCGAGCTTTAAGGAAACGCCCAGCTCCTTGGATAGCTCTGGCAGCGTCTTCTTGAGGAAGCCTTGGTCTGCTTCATTGCTTGAGACTATCAGCTCGTCTTCGCCTATGGCCTCCGCGGCCTCGTAGATGAGCTTCTTGACCACTTCCTGGTAGTCTTCCCCGCTCTCCTTCGTAGCCTCTAACTTTTCCCGTGCCGAGTTGAAGACTTTGTCGAGCAACTCCATCTTGGCCTCCATGACCTTCTTACGGCCTTCCAGGTTCGCCCTACCCACTATCCTGTCGTGGACGGCCCTGAGTTCTGAGCCCACGATGGTCCTCAGGTGCCTCTCGGTGTCTTTCCTGATGCGGGCCTCTTCCTGCCTAGCTTTCTCGAGTATCCTATCCGCCCGGGCCTTAGCCTCCGCGAGGAGGGCGTCCCTCTCCTCCACGGCTCTCTCTATGAGTCTGGCTTCAAGCTCCATGCTGCTCATTCGGGGAGGACCTCCTTCAACACGAACTCGACGGCGTCCTCGATCTTCTCTGCCGGTATCTTTTTCAGCTCCTCGACCTGCTCCTCGTACTCCTTCGAGACATTGGCCGCCTCTTTCTCAGCCTTCTTCTCTTCCTCGGCAAGCATATCCTCGAGGCCGGTGCCTCTCTGGGCCCTCATCCGTCTCCTGTTTGACTCGGCTCTCGCGGCCTCTATCATCTCGTCGGCTTGATTCTGGGCTTCGGAGACCATCCGCTCTGCCTCGGCTTTAGCCTCAACGAGGAGTTTCTGCAGCCTCGAGCCCATCGATAGTACTCGTTCCATCTCCATCATCTACAACTCCAACCTTGTACCTATTGCCAGCGAGACAACTACCTGGAGTTCCTCCATCCTCATGCCCGTCTCCATGGTGAAGTCGGGAACCAGGGCGAAGACCGGCGTTATGTCTCCCTTCCTCATGATCTCCTCCCTGACGCTCTTCGTCTCGGGCGCGAACCGCTCGGGGAGTATGATGAGCTTGTAGTCCTCATCGTTCACGAGGCGAGCCAGCGCCGCCGCCACCGCGCCCCCGTCTATCTCGTGGTAACCCGTGGCTCCGATGAGCTCGAAGGTCGTCGCGAAGGAGGGGGGTCCAATGACGGCGATGCTCATTTCCTATTTGAGCACGTTAATGAACCTAAAAAGACTTGTGCACACCGGGAAAAGCCGTCCAACTGAACTCGCAGAGAAAACAGGGAGACAGAAAACAGAAGGGGGAGGGGTCTTCCACGTTAATGGTGAAAGATGTGCTCTATGAAGACCTCGATGGGGTTCGTTATCAGGGCGGGCCATATCCCGAAGATCACCGACAGCGCGCCCATGGCTATAAGCGCCACAGCCATCATGGTGGGCACGCTGGCCACGGACTCCAGCTTCTCTGGTAGCTTGCCGTAGTAGACCTGCCAGACAGCCTTGAACTCGTACGCCAAGGTCACCATCGTCGCTAGGCTCCCGGCCAGTATGGCTACCAGCAGCTCCATCCAGGACGACTCGAAGCCCCTTACGAAGGCGCCGCTCAGCAGGAGGAACTTGGACTTGAAGCCCACCGCCGGAGGCACCCCTCCGATGGTGAGGAACCCGGCCATGGTGGCCAGGATAACAATGGGCAGCTTCTCAGCCAGCCCGCCCATCTTGGTCATGTCCCGGGTCCCTGTGCGGTACATGAGGGCGCCCGAGACGAGGAACAGGAGGGCGATGGCGAGGCCGTGGCTTATGGAGTAGGATATGGCTCCCAGGACGCCGTAGTCTACGAAAGTGAAGACGCCCAGGACGCAGTAGTTCATCTGGCTCATGCTCAGGTAGGCAACCAGGCGCTTGGTGTCCGTCTGCACTATCGCCATTACGCCGGCGTAGAGGATGGTGCCCAGCGCCCAGAGCATTATCCAGCCGCTGACCCCGTAGAGGACCTCGGTGAAGTAGGGCATGAGCCTAGCCAGCGAGTACGTGCTCAGCAACACCGACGTGGCCCCAAGGACGGCGCTCACCGGCGCTGGAGACTCGGAGTATGTGTCGGGCATCCACCCGTGGAAGCCCAGGGCCCCTATCTTGACGAGGAGGCCCAGGGCCATGGCGATGCCTATCCATTGTGCGCCGGGGTGGGACGAGATGTTGGCCAGGTCGGCTATCTCGAAGCTCCCCATGGCCCAGTACGCGCCGAGGATGCCGATGAGGAGGGCCCCCCCGCCTATGTGCGTGTAGAGGAAGTACAGCAGCGAGTTCCGTTTCCTGTCGCCGTACCCGAAGAGCAGGACCAGTATCCACGAGAACACCAGCGCCATCTCGAAGAAGAGGTAGAACTCTATCAGGTTGGTGGCCAGCATGGAGCCTGCGACGCTCACGCCGTAGAGCAGGAAGAACGTGTAGAACCTAGCGTACTGCTCGTTGTTCTCCTCCACGTCGTCCAGGCCCAGCCTCCTCTCCATGTACTGGAGCGAGAAGAGCGCCGTGAAAGCGAACACGAATATGTACGTGAAGATCACGGGGACGCTGAGGCCGTCGGCCATGAGCCCGAAGGTGAGCCCCACCGGGGCCGCGACCCAGCGGTACTCCTCCAGAATGACGGAGTGCTCGACGGTCGGCATCAAGCCGGCGAAGACGAGAGACATGGCCAGCAGCGCCGCGAATGTCACCCAGATCACGCGTTTCCCAATGCTCCTGCCTACCAGGTATACTATGGGTGCGCACAGGAAGGACGCCGAGAGGACCAGTAAGAGTAAGTTGTTCACCATTTCATTCACCTCAAACGGGCAGCAGCCCCGGTACCACCTCGAACAATGGGTTTAGTATGAGTCCTGGATAGAGGCCCAGGATGATAGACAAGAGGCAGAGCAGCGCCATGGGTATGGTCATCAGGTAGGGCGCCTCCTCGACCTCCTGCAGATGCTCGGGCAGCGGCCCGTAGAATATCCTGCGCATGGCCCACATGGTGTAGCCAACGGTCAGCGCCGTGGACAGTATGGCGACCACCGCGATTATGAGCTCCGCCGTGCTCCCCTCTAGGCCCGGCCCGAAGGCGCCCATGAAGACCATGAGCTTGGACGCGAACCCGACGGTCGGCGGTATCCCCGCGATGTTCATGGCCCCAAGGATGAACGCCGTCGCCGTGACCGGCATCTTGGCGGCGAGGCCGCCCAGCTGCCTTATGTCCCTGAGGCCGGTCTGGTGCATTATGGCGCCGGCGCTGAGGAACAGGACGGCCTTCCCTAGGCCGTGGCTCACGTAGTGCATCATGGAGCCGCTGACGCCTATGGCGGTGCCGCTGGCCACCCCGATGAAGAGGTAGCCCATCTGGCTCATGCTGGAGTACGCCAGCAACCTCTTGATGTCGTTCTGGGGCAGCACCATCATGCCTCCGTAGATCATCGTGATCAAGCCCCAGAGCATCGTGAGCACCATGCTGGAGTCCATGACCCCCGTGATGGGGAGAAGCATCCTGACGATGGCGTAGGCGGCTAAACCGATCATCGCGGGGCTCAGCAGCGCGCTTATGGGGGTGGGCGCCTCGGCGTGGGCAAAGGGCAGCCAGATGTGGAACCCGAACATGGCCATCTTGACGGTGAGCCCCAGCAACATGGACACCACGATGAAAGCGGCCCACGGGGAGCCGCTCACCAGCGCCAGGTCTGCTATCTCGAAGGAGCCCGTGTCGGCGTATGCCGAGAGGGCGCCCGTGACGAACATCACGGCGCCGAAGATGGACCACATGAGGTACATGTACCCGATGCGCTCCCGCTCCCCCGAGCCGTACGCGTTGATGAGCGCCCAGGACGGGATTATCATGAGCTCGAAGAACAGGTAGAACTCGAACAGGTTGGTGGATAGCGCCACGCCCATCATGCTGGCGACGTAAGCCAGGTAGAGGGCGTAGTACGTCGCGTGGGCGTTGTTGTTCTCCCGGTGGTACTGCTCGTGTATGGAGTGGTCCATGTAGGGCTGACTGTATATCGCGATGACGGCGCCCAGCACGGCTATGGTCAGCGCTATGGGAAGGCTGAGGCTGTCCGCGTAGAGCCCGAACCTGATCCCCGGCAGCCAGTAGAAGTACTCCCCCACCGGGTTCTCCGCGACGCCGCTCAGGAGGCTCATGAGGTACAGCGAGCTGTAGAGGAGGGGGATGAACGCCACCCATCCGACGCGTTTGCCCATGCTTCTGCCTAGGAAATACACGACGGGCATGAACAGTACGGGAGCCAGCAGAGCCAACCAAAGTGATCCGAACAAATCATATTCCTCCTTTGATCAACAGCCCCACGATTAATGCCAGCAGCATCACGATGATGTACATGAGGTTCACGCCGAGCACCCCGGTCTGCACCTTCTTGACGTGGTTATAGGCGCCGATGATGGTCGAGGGCACGCCTTGGTTCAGCAGACCGAAGA
>CAZBUI010000011.1:0-17733 GCA_964495055.1 uncultured Candidatus Bathyarchaeia archaeon
CGCTGACCCCCGTTATCAGGATGGATTTATTTTTGAATCTCATCGAAACCCGCGCTTGACTTTCGGTTCATGTGTATATGAGTCAGATCGTGAACCTTCTGTACTTCTCTAGGTCCCCCATCCAGGTCTTCTGGTCTACAGGCCACTCGTGGTGGGCGCGGCGAGGCTTGCATATGAGCTCAAGCACCTCGAACTCGTCGAAGAAGCGGACGCTGTTCGCCGCCCTGGCCACTATGGCCGTGTCCAGGCCCACCCAGCTGCCGGCCATGGCCACCACCTCCTCTCCGGCCTCAAGGTAACCGGCGTCCGTGGCCTCCAGCACCGCCGTCATGCACACGTGGAGCCCAGAGGTGATGGTCTTGAGGAACATCATGCCCAGTTTCCCTATGTCAACGAGCCGGGTGTGAGCGCTCAGGTTCCAGAACGGGTCCGTGCCCCTGACCACCTTGGCGCCCCCCTCAAGCAGCCGCCTGTGTATGCCATCGTCGGGTAACCCTATACGCAGGTCGCCTATGGCTGTTCCCTCCACCCTGGTGCCCGCGGCGGAGCTCACCACGATCACCCCCCTGTCCTTGAAAACTTTGAGCGCCTCAAGGGCGCTGAGGCCAGTCTCCGACGCAACCACGGCTTTGTCGATCCCCAGAAGGGCGGCTCTCTCATAGGCTAGCTCCACGGTCTTCCTGGTGTTGACCTCGCCGTGAACATCGAAGTAGAACGTTTCACGGGCTGTGCCTAGCTCATCCAAGGCTCATCGAATGTTTAACGTGGCATGAATATAAAGAAAGTATGGGTATGGATTGGCTCTGGATGCCGCGCTACTTCTTGAAGTGCTCGGGGCCCAACCTGCCCTCGGCGTATTCCTTGAACTCACCTCGGCAGGGCTCGGCTGTGAAGTCGCCGTCCCACCACTCGAACGAGGTTACGTCCTCCTCCACGACCATTATATGTGGGACCCCGGCTTCCACCTCCGTTATCTCCCCCACCCGCAGCGGCACTTCCCTGTACTCCCCGCCTTGGTGGAGCACGTACCGTGCCCTGCCGGAGAGCAGAAGGGTGTACTGCTTGTTCGGGTGGACGTGGTTGCCGCGGTAGCTCCCCACCCTGGTCTCCAGCACCGAGTAGAATCTTCCATCCCTTTTGAAGGCGTAGCCTCTGCCTATGCCCTCGAACGTTCCCCAGTCTTCCAGCTTGAACGAGAGTTGCGGTTCACTCCTTTAATCGGTGACATACGGCACATCATTCTTGTATTTATAATTTGTTGGCTGACATATTCCTGCTTGAATAACGGCCCCCTCTGCAACGAATATTATCTACTATAAAAAATGACGAAAAGAATATATGTGATGACGGTGCCTCCACTAGCCATGCTACCTGCCATCGACATCATATCGGATCGGAGACGGAAGCTCGGACTGACCCAGAACCAGTTAGCGGACATGGCGGGGGTCAGCCAGAGCTACATCGCCAAGCTTGAGGCCGGCAAGCTGGAGCCCAGCTATCTCAAGGTGAAGGCCATATTCGGGGCCTTGGACGGCGTCGAGCGGAGGAAGGAGGTGTCGGCCGGGGAGATGATGACCGAGGAGGTTGTGAGCGTGGATGCCGACGCCTGCATCCACGAGGCCGTCGATGTCATGAGGAAGCACGGTTTCAGCCAGCTCCCCGTCACCGAGGACGGCAAGCCTGTGGGCGGGGTCTCGGAGAGGACCCTCCTGGACCAGGCCCTCTACCCGGAGGACGACAAGCCGCCGGGGATGAAGCGGGTCAGGGAGGTCATGGAGGAGTCGTTCCCCCAGGTCTCAGACGACGCGCCCCTCACCCTCCTCTCCAGTCTCCTCAAGTACTACCCGGCGGTGCTGGTGCAGCGGAAGGGCGAGATCGTGGGCATCATAACCAAGGCCGACCTTCTGGGAGCCATCAGCTAGGCTCGCTGGTAAAATAATTCTTTTAAGGTGCACGCCGACCTCAACTACCCATGAAGCTCAACAAGAAGACCGTCATGACAGTGGTGGTGCTGCTCCTGTTCAGCAGCTCAATTATTATAATGGCGGTCAACACCTTCTTCAAGAAACCAGAGGTGAATGAGATAGTGGTACTGGAGACGAGCATGGGCGTCATAGAGATTGAGCTGGACCGGGAGAAGGCACCGGTCACCGTGGACAACTTCGTCTCGTACGTCGAGGAGGGGTTCTACGACGGCCTCGTGTTCCACAGGGTCATAGAAGGCTTCATGATACAAGGCGGGGGCTTCCAGCCGGACGGGACGTGGAAACAGGGCCACGACCCCATAAGGAGCGAGGCTAGGAACGGCCTGAAGAACGAGCGGGGCACCATAGCCATGGCAAGGTCGTCCGACCCGGACTCAGCGACTAGCCAGTTCTTCATCAACACCGTGAATAACACGAGCCTGGACTACCCTAACCCGGACGGCTATGGATACGCGGTGTTCGGCAGGGTGGTGGAGGGCATGGACGTGGTGGACGCCATCGAGTCTGTGGAGACCGGAGTCAAGCAGACGCTTTACGGAGACATGAGGGACTGGCCCATCGAAGACGTGGTCCTCGTAAGGGCCTACATGAAGGAAGGCTGAACGCCTCCCGAGGCCCCGTTCTAAAATGTAGTATTATATCCACGTCCAGTTTCTAGGTACCCATGGAAGGGCAAGTACCCGAAGGCGCTGATCCTCATCGCCGTGGTGCTGGTGTCGGGGCTGGGCGGAGGATTCATCGGTTACAGGATTCGCGGGGGATCGCAGGCGGATCAAGAAGGCGAGGCTGAATCCTACCTCAGGCAGATAGACGAGCTCACGGAGACGGTGAGTGATCTGCAGGAGTCCGTGGAGGAGCTGGAGAATCTGAACGACGCCCTGAGCAGCGAGGTGGCTGTCCTCGAGTACAGGCTCAGGCGTGAGCTGGAGAGGCAGAGCAGCCCCTCGGTGGTGATCTCAGACACGGTTGAGACGGATGGGTTCGAGTTGACGCCGACGGCTTGGGACGGGACGGCGGGGGCCCTCCAGTACTCGCTGCCCCTAGAGTCGGCTGGCATCTCGAACTACGGGCACTTCACGTCCAGGGTGCCTCTCAGTGGGAGGGCCGAGCAGCTGCTTTTCGCTAACGGGTTCGTGGTCATCGATAACCCTTTCAACGACGACGAGGAGCACATCCAGCCAGTGTACGAGGAACTCAGGGACAAGGACCTCCCGATCTTCATCACCTCCGACTCTCTGCTGCACCTCTACCACATACAGTTCGACGAGACCCTCCGGAGGATAGAGGAGGCGACGTTCTACGGGGACATCTGGAACATCAGCCGGGCCCTCTACGACTACTCTGCGGAGCAGTACGATCTAGCCGAGGGAAAGGTGAGGGAGGCGCACAGGAGGAACGCGGCGTACCTCGCAGTCGGCCTACGCCTGCTGAGCCCCGGCGAGGAACAGGTATCGGAGATGGAGGCCCCCTACAGTTACGACAGCGGCAGCTTCTACGAGGAGGACTTGGAGAGGTACGGCTTCACCCCCGACGCCTTCGTGGAGGAGCTCGTCGAGGCTGAGCTAGCCCGGATCGAGGAAGCCGCCGGATTCTCCGAGTCGACGATATTCCTCTACAGGGAGGACTACTCGCAGTACATCCCCCGGGGCCACTACACGAGGTCGGAGAAGCTAAGGAACTACTTCAAGGCGGTGACGTGGTACGGCAGGATGTCCATGCTGCTGAAGGGAGACCCGAACATAGAGGAGGGGGAGACGTGCTACGTTATGCCGCCATGCACCGCCTATATATCCGAGTACGACGCCGATGTCCAGACCCTGCAGGCGTGCCTGTTGACCGCGACCCTCACAGGCGACACGAACCTCTGGACCCGTTGGAAGAGGGTCTACGAGGTCACGTCGTTCTATGTCGGCGTCTCGGACGACCTGGGGCCGTACGAGTACCTCGACGCATTGCAGAGCGTGTTCACCGGTACGGTTGACCCTGGGCAGCTTGGCGAGGAGGGGCTGCTGGGGCTCAGGCTGAAGCTGGCAGAGCATAGCCCTCCCGCCATCTACGGCGGCACAGGCAACGTCATTCTGTTCCCCCCGATTACGCCGGACAGGCTGGACGAGGTGCTTGAGGCCACCGTGGGCTTCAGGCTCATGGGGCAGAGGTTCGTACCAGACTCGTACATCTTCCAGGAGCTCGTTGTCCCCCGGGTGCACAGCCCGCTCGGCCCGGAGAAGCCTTTCACCTGGGTCAACACGCCTCTGGGCCCGACCCGGGGCTTCCCGCGTGGGCTGGACGTCATGGCGATACTGGGTTCGCGCCGCGCGAGGGAGATAGTGGACGAGCTCAAGGACTCCAACTACGAGAACTACGACGCCCAATTCGGCACTTTAAAGGTGCAGTTCAGTAACTTCACCGCCGACGACTGGGGCAGGAACCTGTACTGGGCGTGGCTTTACACGCTGAAGCCGCTGCTGGAGGAGCAAGGCGGGGGGTACCCGACGTTCATGCAGACCGAGGCGTGGGCAGACAAGCAGCTGACCACGGCGCTGGCGTCGTGGACCGAGCTCCGGCACGACACCATACTGTACGCCAAGCAGAGCTACAGCGTTGTGCTGTCCAGCGCAATTACCTCGCCGCCCGTCGAGGGCTACGTGGAGCCTGTGCCCGAGTTCTACGCGAGGCTGCTGGGTCTCACCAAGATGACACGGAGGGGGCTCACCAGCTACGGCGTCCTCGACGAGACATCGTCGAGGAGGCTGGCATCCCTGGAAGAAATAATCTCTAGGCTGTTACGGGTATCCGAGAAGGAGCTGATGAACGAGCCGTTGACGCAGGGCGACTTCGACTTCATACGGGACTTCACTGACGAGCTGGACGATGTGCTCGCTGGGGTCGATTCCGATGCGAAGAAGACGACCCTCGTGGCGGACGTGCACACAGACACGAACACGAACCAAGCGCTGGAGGAGGCCACGGGGTACGTGAGGCTCATAGTCGTGGCGTACAGGCAGCCTGACGGCTCGGTGGTCCTCGGGGCGGGCCCGGTGTTCAGCTACTACGAGTTCAAGCAGCCCATCAGCCAGCGGCTCACCGACGAGGTTTGGAGAGAGAAGCTGGCGGAGGACCCGCCGGACGACCCCGAGTGGGTCGAAGGCTTCACAGACTAGAAAGGTTAACGGGGGTAGACGAGCTCCCCGTCGATGATGACCTTCTGCACCTTGGTCATGACGTCCAGGGGGTCGCCGCTCAGCAGCCTCAGGTCCGCGTCCTTGCCCGGCTCTATGCTGCCTACGCGGTCAGCCACCCCCAGAATCTCCGCGGGCACGATGGTTATGGCCTTCAACGCGTAGTCATAGGGGAGGCCGTATTTGACGCTGTACGCTGCGCTGAGGGGCAGGAACCTGATGGTGCTGCCCACGGCGTCCGTCTGTATCGCGAACTTGACCCCAGCCTCGTGCATGATCCTGGGCGTGTCGTAGCTCAGTTCCCTCATCTCCCACTTGCTGCGGGCGGTGAGGCTGGGCCCCCAGACCGCCGGCACGTCCTTCTTGGCGATGTAGTCTGCTATCCTGTGGCCCTCGGTGGCGTGCTCCCAACTCATCTCGACGTCGAACTCCTCGCAGATGCGTATCGCTGTCGCCGCGTCGTCGGCCCTGTGGGCGTGGGCTCTGAAGGGTATCTCCTTCCTCAGCACCGGGGCGAGGGCCTCCAGCCTGATGTCGCGCTCGGGCTGCTTCTCGGGGTCGTCCTTGAATCTTTCCTTTTTCTCAAGGTAGTTCTTGGTCTTCTGGAGCCAATCTCTGAGGACGCCTGCGACGCCCATCCGTGTGCTGGGCATCTTCTTCTGCTCGACGCCGTAGACGCGTCGGGGGTTCTCGCCAAAGGCTATCTTCATGCCGCTGGGGCTCCTTATGACCATCTCGTCGGTGGTGGTCTTGGGCGCCGTCTTGATGACCACGCCGTATCCGCCTATCACGTTGGCGCTGCCAGGCAGCACCTGGGCCGTGGTGACGCCCTCCTCCAAAGCTGCGGCGAGGCCGCCCTCGTCGGCGTTGGCCTTGATGCCGTCCAGCGCCCGCACGTGGGGCGTCGCCGGGTCGGTCATCTCGTTGCCGTCGCTGCCGGCCCAGCCGATGGTTTCCTCCCATATGCCTATGTGGCAGTGGGCCTCGACGAGGCCGGGCGTAACCACCCTGGCTTTGAGGGTCTTGACGCCTTCGGGCACCTTGACGTCGGGCCCCACGACCTTGATCTTTCCCTCGTCTATGAGGATCGTGCCGTCGACCACGCCGTCTGTGATGGTGTGTATCTTCTTTGACTTTATGGCTAGCATGTCTGCACCGGTGACGTGTTTGTCGTGGGGATTAAATGGTTTTCTATGAACCACGTGTAAGGCTTGGGGTTTCATCTGAGACCGATCATGCAGTCGGCTGTGCCGGGAATTTACTCGATGCCGCAGACCTCTCTAATGGCAGCGAGCATCCTGTCGTTGTTGGGTGGGCACCCCTCAACGTAGCAGCCGGCGTCCTCGTGTCGTTTGAGGCAAGTGCCCATGATGATGGGCGTGTTGGGCAGGTCCCCGGGGGGCTCCGCGTTGCCGCCCACGACGATGAACAGGTCCCTTATCTCGCCCATCTTGTTCATCTGCTTCAGGTCGTAGATGACACTGTGGATGGTGCCTCGGCAGGCGCTACAGGCGCCGTCGCTTATGACTGTGACGCCCTCGGCGAACTCCAGGTCTGTGGGGGGCCTCTCGAACCTGTAGGTGTAGCTTGTCAGCGGCTCCCCGACGACCTCGGGCTCGTCGGCGGGCTCATACATGCCGTTAGCGGCGGCCTCTACAAGGTAGTCCAGCTCCTCGGGCTCGAAGCCCATCATCCTGCTGGCGACTCTGTCCAGCGCCCACACGTCCTTGCTGGCGACGACAGTGTTGAGCTCCACCTTGGCGCCGAAGCTTGGGCCCAGGCCCTCCATGGCGACTATGGCGTCCATTACCGTCAGGTCGAGGGGCACCGTTTTGTTGAGGTCGATGATGCCCTTGACGACGCCTATGGCGTGGAAGCGGCGCTTCATGTGCATGGGCATCACCCCTTTGAGGTTCTTGACGCCGAGGGTGACGAGGAGCTGGTCGTGGGTCTTCATGATGGGGAGGTTGATCCTGACGTCGGCTTCCATGAACTTCTTGGAGACCTTCACCTCGTCGGTTATCAGGGGCCTCGGTACCTTGAGCGTCACAAGCTCGCTCACGTCCACGTCGACCACCTCGGCTCCCATTGCCTCCGCCATATCCTTTATGCCGCTGAGCTCCAGCGCCACGGATGTCTTGGTGAAGTACCCCGCCCCCTCCACCACCAGCACCTTACCCGCCTCTGCCTCCTGGCACAGCCTTATCATGGCCTTCACCACCCTCTTGTCGGTGGTGACGCCCGGCGAAGTGACCCTGCCCGTGACGACGTTGGGCTTGAGCGCGACCGTCTGCCCTGGCTCGACCACGGACCCTATGCCGCCGATGAGGTCGATGCTTTTCTTGACCATGGCGTATACTTGTTCCTCGCTGGGCTTGCCGGGCGACTTCACGATGGAGACCCTGCTCATTTCGATCAACTGAATACAGCTTCATCTCTAATAATAACTCTTGGAAAGACACATAGCGGGTCCACGCCCATATGTAGACCATGGAGAAGGGGGAGATCAGGTTCATAGGTGTGGTCGCCGATGTGGAAGGCGACATCTCGACCATCAGGGTGTACGACGAGTTCTGCCCCGGCCTACTCGGAGTCGAGGGCTACAGCCACCTCATAGTACTGTACTGGTTCCACGGGAGGGACACGCCGGGGCACAGGGGCACGCTGCAGGTCTACCCGGGGAGGGGCAGGGTGACCCGGCTGAGAGGCGTCTACGCGTGCAGGAGCCCGTCGAGGCCCAACCCGGTGGGGCACACCGTGGTCGAGCTATTGGGTGTCGAGGGCTGCGGGCTCACGGTGAGGGGGCTGGACGCCCTGGAGGGCTCCCCGCTGGTGGACATCAAACCGTACTCGCCCAGGAGCGACAGCTTCCCCGAGGCGAGGACGCCAGACTGGAGCAGACAGGCCCCCCCGTCTTAGCGTCTGCCCCGGCTCATGCATTATTAAATACTAGAGCCGTATTCAATACTGAGATCAGGATGAAGACCACTGTTTCTCTCATCAAGGCAGACATAGGCAGCATACCGGGCCACGTCGTTGTGCCCAAGCCGCTGCTAGACATCGCCGAGGCCAAGATGGCCGAGGCTAAGGAGACCGGCCTCATAAACAGCTACTACGTTTTCCACGCAGGCGACGACACCGAGCTCCTCATGACCCACAACCGTGGCGAGGACAACGAGAACATCCACAGGCTCGCGTGGGACACGTTCATGGCGTGCGCCGAGAAAGCGAAGAAGATGAAGCTCCACGGCGCCGGCCAGGACCTCCTCGCAGACGCCTTCAGCGGCAACATAAAGGGCATGGGCCCGGGCTACGCTGAGATGGAGTTCGAGGAAAGGGGCAGCGAGCCCATCGTCTTGTTCGCCGCGGACAAGACGGAGCCTGCGGCGTTCAACTATCTCTTCTACAAGATATACGCGGACCCGGGCAACACAGCCGGACTGGTTATTGATCCGAGGCTCACCTGTGGTTTCAGCTTCGAGGTGCTGGACGGGCTCAACAACAAGACCGTCACCCTGAGCACGCCCGACGAGCTGTACAGCCTCCTCGCCCTCATCGGGGCGACCGAGCGCTACATGATCAAGAGGATCACCCGGAACGACGACGGCGCGCTCGCGGCCGCCAGTAGCACCACCAAGATCAACTACATCGCGGGCAAATACGTCGGTAAGGACGACCCCGTCTGCATGCTTAGGGCCCAGAGCGGCTTCCCCGCCGTGGGAGAGATCACCAGCCCCTTCCTCCACACGTACATGGTGGCGGGGTGGATGAGGGGCAGCCACTGGGCTCCCTTCTTCCCGGTGGGCCTCAAGGACAGCAGGTGCACTCTCTTCGACGGCCCGCCTAGGATAGTGGGGCTGGGCGTCCAGATATGCAACGGCAATCTAACGTCCGACGACGAAGGAAACCCCATCGTGGTGGACCTCTTCAGCGACCCATCGTTCGACCTGGCAAGGGAGGAGGCCCTGCAGATAGCCAGCTACCTAAGGAGACACGGCACGTTCCAGCCCGCCCGGCTGGGGCCAGGCGCCATGGAGTACACCACTCTTCCCCAAGTCCTCGCCGACCTCGAACACCGGTTCAAAGACGAAGACTAGTCCTCCCTACTTTTTGCCGGTTTTCCCCTTCCTTTATTTACACGTGGCCCCCATTCGGGGTTGAACTAGATAGGTGATCTATTGAACTACGACGAGGCCCTGGACTGGCTCTACAGCGTCAGGAGGTTTGGCCCCGAGCGGACGCTGGGGCCCACGCGCCACGTGCTGGAGCTATTGGGGAACCCCCATGAGGGCTTCAGCTCCATCCACGTGGGGGGCAGCAACGGCAAGGGCTCCACCTCGGCAATGATCGCGTCCATCTTGGAGGCCGCCAGCTATAAGGTGGGGCTGTTCACGTCGCCCCACCTGGAGGACTTCAGGGAGCGCGTCAGGGTGGACGGCGAGCTGATATCTAGGGAGGACGTGGCTAGGATTCTCTCTACTATTAGGCCGCTGTTCGAGGAGATGCTGGAACAGTCCATGCCCCTCAGGTTCTTCGACATAGTCACGGCCATGGCGTTCCAGTACTTCCGTGAGGCGGGCGTCGAGTACGCGGTCCTGGAGGTGGGCCTCGGGGGCAGGCTGGACGCCACCAACGTCGTCGATCCCCTGGTGTCGGTGATCACCAACATCGGGTACGAGCACACCAACATCCTTGGGGAGACGCTGGTGGAGATAGCCGGCGAGAAGGCGGGCATCATCAAACCGGGCAGAGTGCTCGTCACCGCGACCCGGGACAGCGAGGTTTTCCGGGTCTTCAAGGAGAGGGCCCGGGAGGTGGCCGCCGAGGTGGTCCACGTGGGCTGCGACACCTGCTATGTTAGAATCTGCTCCAGCTTGGCGGGGCAGACCTTCGACCTCCACAGCCTCAACGACTACACCGGCCTCTATGTGCCTCTGCTGGGCGAATATCAGCTGCTCAACGCCGCCACGGCCGTGGCCGCCGTCGAGTGCCTCGGCAGGTACGGCGTCACGGTTCCCGGTGAAGCCATCCGACGCGGCTTGGCCGCCGTCCAGTGGCCCGCCCGGCTTGAGATCGTGATGGAGAGGCCCCTGGTGGTGCTGGACTGTGCCAAGGACGCCGAGGCCACCGAGGCCGTGAGGAATAGCATACTGAACGACATCAAGCCCCGCCGCGTAGTCGCGGTGGTGAGCATGTCCTCGGACAAGAAGATACCCGGGATGATCGACAGCGTGGCGGCGATGGCCGAGAGGTTCATAATAACCACCCACAGCGTCATGGGCCGCGCCGCCGAGCCGAGGAGAATCGCGGCTGAGGTGGAGCGAAACGGCAGACCCTACGAGGTCATCCCGGACGAGGAGGCGGCTTTCAGGAGGGCGCTGGAGCTGACCGGCGACGAGGACATGGTGCTCGTCATAGGCTCCGTGTTCCTGGCCGGGTCGGCTCGATCGTTCTTCAGGGAGGCTGCCAGGAGAGCAGCCTAGCCACCTTCACGGACTCGCTGCTTATCCTCCGCCTCATCATCTCGACGTTATCTGTCAGGGTTCTAGTCGCCTCTTCGCGTTCTTCGATGAGGCGGTCCACCCTGCCGCTCAGGGCGTCCAGGCCGTCCCCGGCGTGGCAGAGGTACCGGCTGGCCCCGGCCAGCTCCATGAAGCCGTCGATCTTCACGTCGTACCCGACGCTGGCCACGGGGGTCCCGGCGAGCCCCGCAAGCACAAGCGAGTGGAGGCGTAGCCCCACCACCAGCGACGCCTCCGCGGCGAGCCTCAGCGCCGCCTCCGGCGAGGCCGGCCTGGGCAGCGTCTCGGCGCCCCGGCTCCTCATCAGGTTCAGCACTCTCGTTATCTCGTGCCTGTCGTCGTCTGGGGCAGCCGTGTGGTAGGGCGTGAACCTCACCGCGTAGCCCTTGGAGACGAGGCGGTCGGCGGCCCTGGCCACCATGTACCTCACCCTGTTGATCTCGGACGAGGACAGGGGCTGGTGGTAGCTTCTCCTGTGGTCCAGTGAGAGGCGCCTCGGACATATCAGAGCCACCGGCTCCCGGGGCTCCTCAGCCGCCGCCCTCCCCATGTGCAGGGCGCTGTCACCGGTGACCACTATGGACGTGCGGGTGAGCCGCGCCAGCACGCCGCGCGACGGGGCGTCCCTTGTCGATATTAGCTTGGCGCCCCTGAGGAGCAGCCTGGTGACCTCCCGGCCCTTGAACGAGGAGAGAGGCTTGGCTCCGACGCCGAAGAACACTAGGGGCTTGCCCTTGATGATGGGGAGGGCCATGTGTATGGCTCTGCTGAGGTGGCCGTAGTCGTAGACGGGGGTGCCGCCGGAGACTATGCAGCCGTCGGCCTCGTCGAAGACCCTGAGGTACTCCTCCCTGTTTCTGACGAGGCTGCGGGGGCTCCTGAGCCTGACGGCCTCGACGCCGCACACCCGCTCCGTGTACCCGGGGTCGGTGGAGAGGGCCACCAGCTCCACGCCCGGCATGGAGGCGCCCAGGACGGTGCGGAGGCCGATGAGTATGGCCTCGTCGCCCAGGTTTCTGGAGCCGAACCAGCCGCCGAACACCACCAGCCTCAGGCCTAGACCTCCGTGGCCTCGTATATCTCAACGTGGCGGTCCACAACCTTCCCGGCCTCGTGGAAATCCATGACGTGGCGGCGCCCCCTGCGCCCCTTCTCCAGCCTCTCGTCGTCCTCGAGGAGCCTGTTCAGTGCGCAGGAGTAGTCGCCGTCCTCTACGACGCAGCCGTAGTCCGATGTCAGGCCGTCGGGGTTCTCTCCGCTGATGATGGGGGTTCCGTGGGCCAGGGCCTCCAAGAAGCTCACGGGGAGGGCCTCGCGTACGCTGGTGTTCACCAGCGCCCAGCTCTCCCCCAGTATCCTGGACTTCTCGGCCTCGGAGACGAAGCCCGTCAGCTGGAGGTTGGGTGCGCCGCCGTACTTCTCCCGCAGCCTCCAGTCCCGTGCCTCGTCGTGGCTGCGCCCCATGGCGATGAACCTGATGTCCGGGTGCTTATGGGCCAGCTCTAGGAACAGCTCCACCCTCTTCTGGGGGTCCCAGCGGGCGAGGAAGCAGACCGTGGGCCATTGGCTCTTCCCAGCGGGCTCCGCTGGTATGGGCACCGGGTTGGGCAGGAACCCGGGGAGCTCCTTGAAGCCGTAGTAGTTTCTGGCTTTCTCGGCGAGGAACCTTGCCTGGGTGTAGAGGGCGTCAGCGCGTCTGCACGCGGCCGAGAGCACGTGCTTCTCCAGCCGCACCCTCGCGCCGTGCAGGGGACCCCTGTGCCTGGGCTCCACCTCGGCTATCCTAGCCCACTCGCGCGTGTCGTAGGGGTCCTGGAACGTGACCAGGTGGCGTTTTTCTGGGGCGGTCCTCTGGGCGACGTAGGTGTTCAGGCTCACGGCCTCGCTGTGGTAGACGTCGGCGTCCACCTCCCTGATCAGGTCGATGCAGCCGCGTCTGGATGCTAGGGTCCCGGCGGGCCACGGCAGCCCCGTGCACGGCTCGTAGCTCAGCACCTTCACGCCGTTCACCCTCTCAGCGGGGGCCTGGCCTTTTCTTCTTGGTGTCACCACGCAGACATCGAAGCCCCTATCTGCGAGTCCCTCGCTCAGGGTCTTGGTGACGTACCCGAAGCCGCCGTGGACCCCCAGCCCGAAGTACTCCGGCGAGACGTAGCAGACCCTCAACCTTATCAATGAGTTTCTAGTAAACCTAAAATATTTGAGTCTATAGTATGGGTTACTTGGCTGTCCGCCAGCTGGGGGGTTTGAGCTGTGATGCCGGGGGCCAGCCTCGTGGTGCCGGTGCACAACGAGGCTGGGCTTCTCAGGGCAAACGCGTCCGTTCTCAGCGAGTACCTCGCCCGGCACTTCAGCAGCTACGAGATCATCCTCGTGGAGAATGGCAGCGTGGACGACACCAGCGCGGTGGCCCGCCGCCTCGGGGAGGCTGTGGACGGGGTCCGTGTCGTGGAGCTGGAGGAGGCGTGCCTAGGCGAGGCCCTCAAGGCGGGAGTGCGCTCAGCGGCCCACGACAGGGTGGTCTACTTCCCCATCGACCTCTCCGTGGACCTGGGGTTCATACCGGAGAGCGTGAGGTTGCTGGACGAGTACAGCCTCGTGGTGGGCTCCAAACGGTTGAACGGTGGTCTGGACCATCGCCCCCTGCACAGAAGGGCCCTGAGCAGGGGCTACCACTGGCTCGTGAGGAGATTGCTCCGCACCAGCCTCACCGACACCACGTGCGTCAAGGCTTACAGGCGAAGCTGTTTCCTGGAGCTCGCGGCGCTGGTTCCGTCCCGCAGCCAGGTGTTCGAGACCGAGCTGGTGGTGGAGGCCCGGAGGCGGGGCTACTCCGTGAAGGAGGTGCCCGTGGCGGTGGACGACAGGCGCCCCAGCCGCCAGCCCTTGGCCGTCAAGGTGAGCCTCAAGCTCCGGGACCTCCTCTCCGCGCGCCTCGACGCGGTGGCCCTGGCTTTGGGTTGCGTGGCGCTCGCCGCGGGGCTGTTCTCGCTGGCGTGGCTTTCGCTGAGGAAGGTTCTCTCGGGCAGCCCCGGGTTCGCTAACCCCTACTCGTACTTCATCTCCACGTTGCTGGTCACCTCAGGGCTCCAGGTGGCCCTGTTCGGTCTCCTCGCCAACCTCATCCTCCAGATGAGGAGGTCCGTGGAGCCACGGGAAACCGGCGGCGTCGAGGAGAAGGATCAGGATAACTGATATATTCAGTCCCCCGTATGCTGCACTGTATGTACGAGGACTTCGTGGATTACCTCCGGCTCAACTACATGAGGTTCGTCTGGGCCGTCGTCACGGTCGTGCTGGTCTACGCGGCCTACCGCATATTATCAGGGTTCATCAAGAGGAAAGGCCGACAGCGGGACTTGGAGCCCCACGTCCGCAACATCATCAGGCTGTTGCTCAGGGTCGCAGCCATAGTGGTGGCCACGATCACGGTCTTCAACATCTTCGAGCTGCCCACCAACATATTTCTGGGTAGCTCAGCCCTCATAGGAGCCGCCCTGGGCTTCGGCTCCAGCCAGACCATCAACAACGTCGTCGCCGGCTTCTACGTCCTACTCACCCAGCCCTTCAAGGTCAAGGACTACGTGAGGATCGCCGACCTGGAGGGTCAGGTCGAGGAGATAAGCATCAACTACACGAGCCTGTACACGCCGACGTTCAACCTGCTCAAGGTGCCCAACACCCAGGTCATGAACAGCAAGATACTGAACATGACCCACGAGGGAAACATAAAGTACACCTACAAGGTGAACTTCGGCCACGATCTGACCGAGAAACAGGTCATGGACATGGTCCTCAAGCCGGCCATAGAGGATTTCCACGCGAACTGCGGGAACGGCGGGTTCAGGTGCCCCGAGGCCTATATGGACACCGTGGATAGGCTGGGCAAGACCTACATGATAAGGCTCTTCATCCCGAAGGGTGAGGCCAAGACCCTGTACACGATGCGGCCTGAGCTCACCCGCCTCATAATGGCTAGATACGACGAGGTAAAGGCCGCCACTGCGTAGATTCTCGAAAGTTTCAAATCCCCTACGACATAACTAAACGAAGCGTTCTGGTGAATGGATTGGTTGAACCCATATGGATTGCCCGGGATCCGTCCTCCTGTTCGGGGTGCAGACGCTGCGAACTCGCATGCAGCATGCACCACGAGGGGTGGATGTGGCCCGAGGCCTCGAGAATCAGAGTATTCATGCCTTTCCCGGGGCTTGAGGTGCCGCACCTCTGCTCCCAGTGCATGGACTATCCCTGCGTCGAGTCATGCCCAGTGGACGCGCTCAGCGTTGACCCCACGTATGGTGCGGTGATAGTGGACCGTGAGAAGTGCACCAGCTGCGGCAAGTGCATCGAGGCGTGCCCCGGCAAGGTTCCCTTTCTGCACCCGGGGGATAACAAGGCGACCATCTGCGACCTCTGCGGCGGCGAGCCCAAGTGTGTCGAGGTGTGCACGGAGGCGGGCTACAACGCGCTGACGATAGTGAACGAGGGCCCGAGCGTCAACAGGAAGCTGTACAGCAGGAACCCGGTTGACACTGCGCGGGATCTTGCGGTGAAGTTCTTCGGCGAGAAGGGGCTGGAGGTGATAGAATGACGCCGGGCGGATACGCGGGCAAGTGGCTGGACGTAGACCTCACAAAAGGCAGGGTAGAGGAGGTCAGCTTCCCCTACGAGACCCTTGAACAGTACTTCGGCGGCAGAGGCATAGCTACCAAGATACTTTGGGACCGCGTCGGAGAAAAGTGGAGTGAGCTCGACGGCTTGGCCTCGGAGAACCCCCTCATCTTCGCTACTGGCCCCATGACGGGCATCTACCCCGGCAGCAGGATATGTGTCAGCGGTAAGAGCCCCGTCAGCAACGGCGTCGTTGGCTCGACTGCCGCCACCGAGATGGCAGTGGAACTCAGGACCGCGGGGTACGACGGCATCGTCTTCACCGGGAAATCAGAGAACCCTGTGTACTTCTTGGTGACTGAGGAAGGCGGCGAGATCAGGGATGCGGGTCATCTCTGGGGTCTGGACTGTGAGAAGACGCTGATCAAGCTCAACAAGGAGGTCACCGAGGAGCTGGCCAAACGGAAGCCCCTCGTGGGCCTATGGAAGGAGCCCGGCATGATCTACATCGGCCCGGCCGGTGAGAACATGGTCCGCAACGCGGCTGTCTGCACCAAGATATGCCACGCATGCGGCTACGGCGGCTACGGGAGCCTCATGGGCAGCAAGAACCTGAAGGCGGCGGTCGCCAAGGGCCGCGGCAGCCTGCCGAAGGTGGACGCCCCCGAGGCGTGCTACCTCCTCTGGAGGAAAGCCCACGAGGGCTGTATGACCAACACCCCGTTCAGGCGCTGGGGCACCGGCTATCTGGGGTACAGCGTCGGCGCCGATACCAGCAGCGAGCCCATCAGGAACTGGCAGGAGGAGTGGCACGACGAGAAGAGCATGGGCGTCCCCAACTACATGGACCGTTTCTGGGTCAAATCAAAGTGGTCGGACTTCAACTGCACCACCAACTGCATGAAGGTTAGCTGCGTAAAGGCCGGGAAGTGGAAGGGCGACATCACGGATATGCCCGACTACGAGCTGCAGGCCTACTGCGGCACCAACCTGGGCATCTTCGACGCGAGCGACAACGTCCACATCGCGACCCTCATGGACAAGCTGGGCCACAGCGGCATCAACGGGCCCAACACCATGGGCTACGCCGCCGAGCTCTACCAGCGCGGCATCCTCACAGAGGAGGACATAGGCTTCAAGCTGGAGTGGGGGGACACCGAGGCCTTCGACAGGCTCGCCCACATGATGGCGTATAGGGAGGGCATAGGCGACATACTCGCCGAAGGCACCTACAGGGCGGCCCTCAAGATAGCCGAGATGAAGGGCCTGGAGCCGGAGGAGACGCTCAGGTACGCGGTGCAGGTGAAGGGAATCGAGGTGGGCGCCCACGGCATCCGCAGCGACAAGGACTACACTCACGACATGTGCTACGCCGCCAGCGTTCAGGGAGGCGACCACACCAGCACCGTCACCGACGGCTACAGCGACATGAGCGAAGCCGTCTTCTTCGACTCCGCCGTGTTCTGCATGTTCACGGCGAGGGGCCCCAGCCAGGAGCTCATCTTCGACTTCGCCAAGGCCATAACTGGTTTCCCCATCACCATCGAGAGCTGGAGAAGGGAGACGGGCCCAAGGATCGTGACGCTGCAGAAGGCGTTGCTCCTCATGGGCGGCCCCGACGTCACTTGGGAGCCCGTCGTGGATGACGTCAACCCGCCGAGGTTCTACGAGCCCCTGCCCAGCGGGCCCTACAAGGGGCAAACGACGGACAGAGAGCTGGTGGACATGCACATCCAGGCTTACTTCGAGACCTTGGGCTGGGACGAGCGGGGCATCCCCACCAGGGAGACCCTGGACCGGCTCGGGCTGTCGGACGTCGATCCTTTGATGGAGAGACTCCGTCAGTAACTTTTTTACTACTTCTTCATCATCAAATACGATATGCATGTTTATGCATTTCGAATTATGGTCACGTTTTACGAATCTTTTTATTCAGCACTATAAAACAAGTATGCATATACTTCTGGTGAAAACATTGGTTAAACCCATATGGATTGCGCGGGACCCGTCGGCTTGCTCGGGGTGCAGACGCTGCGAGCTCGCATGCAGCATGCATCACGAGGGATGGATGTGGCCCGAGGCTTCAAGAGTCAGAATATTCATGCCCTTCCCCGGCTTGGAGGTGCCGCACCTCTGCTCCCAGTGCATGGATTATCCCTGCGTAGAGTCGTGCCCAGTAGACGCGTTGAGCGTTGACCCCGACTACGGGGCTGTGATAGTGGACCGTGAGAAATGCAATAGCTGTGGTAATTGTATAAAGGCGTGCCCTGGCACGGTTCCCTTCCTGCACCCAGGCGACAACAAGGCGACGATATGTGACCTGTGCGGCGGCGAGCCCAAGTGCGTGGAGGTGTGCACGGAGGCGGGCTACAACGCGTTGACTATCGTGAACGAGGGGCCGAGTATCAACAGGAAGCTGTACAGCAGGGACCC
>CAZBUI010000011.1:17743-22464 GCA_964495055.1 uncultured Candidatus Bathyarchaeia archaeon
GCGAGAAGGGGCTGGAGGTCATAGAATGACCCCGGGCGGATACGCGGACAAGTGGCTGGAAGTCGACCTGAGCAGAGACAAGATAGAGGAAGTCGAGTTCAGCGACGAGATACTTGAGCAGTATTTCGGCGGCAGAGGGCTCATGGCCAAGGTGCTGTGGGATAAGGTTGGTGAGAAGTACCCCGATCTTGACCCGCTGGCCCCCGAGAGCCCGTTTATGGTGTTCACGGGCCCCATGACTGGCATATACCCCGGCTCAAGGATCGGCATCAGCGGTAAGAGCCCCGTCAGCATGGGTATGGTGGGCAGTACCGCTTCCACCGAGTTCGCCAACGAGATAAAGCAAGCAGGCTACAACGGCGTAACCTTCACAGGCAAGGCCGACGAGCCGGTCTACCTTCTGATTACAGACGACGGCGCAGAGATCAGGGACGCGGGCCACCTCTGGGGGCTGGACGGAGAGAAGACCCTGATCAAGCTCAACAAGGAGGTCAGAGAGGAGCTCTCGAGGCGTAAACCCGAGGTGGGCCTCTGGAAGGAGCCGGCCATGGTCTACATCGGCCCTGCCGGGGAGAACATGGTCCGCAACGCGGCCGTGATCACGAAGATATGCCACGCATGCGGCTACGGCGGCTACGGGAGCCTCATGGGCAGCAAGAACCTGAAGGCGGTGGTCGCCAAGGGAAGGGGCCGCCTCCCGGAGGTGGACGCGCCCGAGGCGGCTAAGCTGCTATGGAAGAGGACCCACGAACACCTCATGTCCAAGACGGCGTTTAGGCGCAACGGCACGGGCTACGCCGGCTACAGCGTCGGAGCTGAGACGAGCTCGGAGCCCATAAGGAACTGGCAGGAGGAGTGGCACGACGAGAAGAGCATGGGCGGCCCCATGTTCGAGAACAGGTTCTGGGTCAAGAAGAAGTGGGCCGACTTCAACTGCACCACCAACTGCATGAAGGTGAGCTGCATAATGACGGGGCGTTTCAAGGGCGACATAACGGACATGCCCGACTACGAGTTGCAGGCCTACTGCGGCACCAACTTCGGTATATTCGACCCCGAGGAGAACGTGCACCTCAGCGCCCTCATGGACAAGCTGGGCCACAGCGGCATCAACGGACCCAACACCATGGCCTACGCGGTGGAGCTACACCAGCGTGGTATACTAACCGACGACGACCTAGGGTTCAAACCCAGCTGGGGCGACGTGGACACCTTCGACAAGCTGGCCCACATGATGGCGTACAGGGAGGGCATCGGCGACGTCCTCGCCGAGGGCACCTACAGGGCCGCCTTCAAGATAGCGGAGATGAAAGGCTTGAAGCCGGAGGAGACGCTCAAGTACGCGGTGCAGGTGAAGGGAATCGAGGTGGGCGCCCACGGCACCCGCAGCGACGCAGACTACACCCACGACATCAGCTACGCCGCCAGCGTACAGGGCGGAGACCACACCAGCGTCGCGGTGGACGGCTACAGCGACATGAGCGGAGCCGTGTTCACCGACTCGGCCGTTTTCTGTAACTTCACCTACTACGGTGTCCCCCAGAGCTTGGTGTTCGACTTCGCCAAGGCCATCACGGGGTTCCCGATAACCCTGCACAGCTGGCGAAGCGAGACCGGCCCAAGGATAGTCACGCTGCAGAGGGCGTTCCTCATGATGGGCGGGCCAGACTTGGAGTGGACGCCCGTGAAGGACGACGACAACCCGCCACGGTTCTACGAGCCCCTGCCCAGCGGCCCCTACAAGGGAAAGACCACCGACAAGGAGCTTGTGGACACCAAGCTGCAGACATACTTTGGGACCCTCGGCTGGGACGAGCGGGGCATCCCCACCAAGGAGACCCTCAAGAAGCTCGACCTAGGGTTCCTGGAGAAGAGCATGTCCAAGCTCCGCTGAGCCCCTCTTTCTATCTTTTAGAGCAAACGCTCCTACCAGATGGACTCAATCCTATGCGTCGCCTATCTAATGGTTAGAGTTCTTGTGCATATGAGAGGGAAGCCTCAACGGGTTCGGTGCATCCTCGAATAAGTCCACGAGCCTGTTGAGGCTAGCCCTCGCGCTCGTAGTAGCCCGGTTCCTTCTTGGGGCCGAAGCTCCTGAGGCCTTCCTCCCGTAGCTGTCTGTGCAGCCTGTCGGCCTCCTCGCCGGTGATCTCCTCCCGGTCTCTGAGGTAATCGATGATCTCTGAAGCCTCTTCTTCGCCACCGCACCGCCTCAGATAGTCCTCAGCGCCGGGGGTGTGGCCGGCGAACCTGCGTCTGGGCTGGGGGGGCTCCGCCTCGAACTTGAGGTCAGCCTTGCCTTTGCCTTCCTCCATCTCCTTGGCGAGGGCGGGGAAACGTTTCTTGAACTCGTCTCGCTCCATCGTCTGTCAGCTTTTCGGTGTGGGATATAATAAAGGTGGTGGGCGCCTAGCGGGGCCGTTGCTGCCGATCCGGCATCTGGTACACTATGACTCCGGCCTCGACGTCTCTCTGAACGATTATCCCCGGCGCTATCCAGCTGCCGCTGCCCACTATGACGCCGGGGTGGAGGGAGACGTTGACACCGGTTTGGACTCCGTGGCCCATGATGGCGCCCAGCTTGCGGCGGCCGCTGCTCATCCTCTCTCCCTTGACGCTGACCTCTATGTCGGTGTCGTCGAAGCGGAGGTTGGCTGTTATGGTGCCGGCGCCCAGGTTGCAGTCGCCGCCTATGAGGCTGTCCCCTATATAGCTGAGGTGGGCGGCGTGGGTGCCGTCCATAAGTATGCTGTTCTTGACCTCGCAGCCGTTGCCTATGCGGACGTTCTTGCCGAGGCAGGTGCCGGCTCGTATGTAGCAGTTGGGGCCCACGTCGCAGCCCTCCCCGATGACCGCCGGGCCCTCGATGTACGCCCCGGAGCGTAGCAGGGCGTCTTTCTTGACCCAGACGCTGCCCTGCATCTGGACGCCTTTCTCGACTTTGCCCTCTATCCTGGTCTCCAGGCCCGTCATGGCTCGCCTGTTGGCCTCCAGCAGGGTCCACGGGAGCCCTATGTCGAGCCAGTCGTCCTCGTGTATCTCGTGCATGTGGACCGTGACGCCGTCGTCGATCATTAGCTGCATGGTGTCCGTGATCTCGTACTCGCCCCGGCTGCTCTTTCCCGTCCTGTCTATGTAGTCAAAGACCTTCCGGGGGAACACGTAGATGCCCACGTTTGCGTAGCTGCTGGGCTCTGTTCCCCTGGGGGGCTTCTCCACCACCCCGGTGACGACGTCGCCGTAGAGCTCGAAGGCGCCGTACTGGCTGGGGTCGTCCACCCTGAGCCCGGTGACGGTGATCTCGCCGTCCACGTGGGCTTCCCGGAGCCCCTTGAGTACGCCCTCGGTGATGTAGTGGTCGCCGTAGAGCCCCATGAAGCTCTCGGTGCCCACCCAGCCCAGGGCCGCCTTGAACGCGTCCGCCGTCCCCAGCGGCTCCCTCTGGGTGACGTAGCTGATCCTCACCCCCAGGTCTCCTCCGTCGCCGAAACGCTCCTTGATCATGTCCTCGAGGTAGTTGGTGACCACGAGGACGTCCGTCACCCCCGCCTCCCTGACCCTGAGCAGCATCCACTCCAGCAGCGGCCTGCCGCCCACCGGCAGCAGGGGCTTGGGGCACCTGTCCGTCAGCGGCCTGAGCCGGGTGCCCCGGCCAGCCGCCAGTATGACCGCCTTCAATTCAAGCCACCTAACACTTTCTTCACCAGATTCTTGGATTTTTCCAGGAGGGTCTCCATGTCTTCTCTGCTTCTACCTTCTACGGTCACCCTTATGAGTGGCTCCGTCCCGGACGGCCTGATGAGCGTCCAGCCTGCCTCCAGCTCTAGGCGCACCCCGTCCACCCTGCTGACCCCCCGGACGTCCTTGAAGGCGTCCACGCAGCCCTCCGAGATGGCTTCCATGGCTTTAATTTTGAGGGGGTCCGGGCACGCCAGCCTCGCCCTCCCCAGGGGGTAGCTCGGCACAGGCTCCACGAACTCCTCCAGCGTCGCGTCCTTCTCCCCAAGCGCCTCCAGGAGCTTGAGCGCGGAGAGCACGCCGTCGGGGCACATGTGGACCTCGGGGAAGACCCAGGCGCCCACGGGCTCGCCGCCGAAAACCGCGCCTCGCCTCGCCACGGCCTCGGTCACGCAGGAGTCCCCCACCGGGGTGCGGACCACCTTTCCCCCGACCTCCTCCACCGCGTCGTCTACGCACATGGACGCCCCCACGTGGGTGACCACGACGCCCCCGCCGCGGCTCTCCACGGCGTGCCCGGCGATGGCTGCCAGCACCCTGTCGGGGTCGGCCGCGCCGCCTGGGCCCACGGCCATCATCCTGTCGCCGTCTCCGTCGAACCCGAAACCGATGGAGGCTCCGCGGGCCTTCATGTAGCCGCTGAGTCGCTGAAGAGTCTCGGCGCTGGGCTCGGGGGGTCCGGCAGGGAACCTGCCGTCGGGCACGGCGTTGATGAACTCGGCTTGGATGCCCAGCTCCGTGAACACCGTTGGCGCGGACACGCACGTGGCACCGCTGAACAGGTCACACGCCGCCTTGCTGCGCCACGTGACGTCCAGGGCCTCGGCGAGGGCGTCCGCGTAGGGCGGCACGGGGTCGGCCTCCTCCACCGCCCCGACGTGGCTCCACGGCGCCAGCCTGTACGACTCATCTTCCAGAATCTTCTCCAGTTCTAGCTGTTCCTCCGCGGTGAGGCTGACGCCGTCCCCGTTGAACACCTTGAG
>CAZBUI010000012.1:0-308 GCA_964495055.1 uncultured Candidatus Bathyarchaeia archaeon
ATCGATTCTGAGAATTGGTTGTATTACATTGGGTTTGGTTTGTGATCACGACTCAGCCAACAAATCATAAGTCATGGTTTTACTCTGTGCATATATACTTGTAACCTACTATAATGAAAACCCATACAGAAGACTACAACATTATCGCCACGTGAAACCCGGTCCTCCACGTTATCCCCGTTTGGCTAAAATATGTCAGCCATTAACCAGAGGACACACACCGAATAAAAAAAGCGCGAGGAGTTTCTCAGGGTTTTATAAGCCTAGTTGGGCAGCGCGAGCAGCTCGCTCTTCCTCACACCCACATG
>CAZBUI010000012.1:318-21993 GCA_964495055.1 uncultured Candidatus Bathyarchaeia archaeon
GTTATACACATCAGACGCCAGCTTACCCAACACCATCTCATGAGCCAGCTGATCAAACGTCAGGCTCTCCGCCTTCTCCTTAACGATCTTCTCCATGATCTTCCGGATGGCGAACTCCTGACTCGTCTTAATCCTCCGCTGCGTCATCGCCGTCACCACCACCTTCACCCTGTAACCGTCCCTCGTGAAGACCCTGAAGAACCCGTCGATCTTGGTGCTGCGTCTCCTCACCAGGCTGCGCAGATAGTCCCGGAGATACTCGTGCCCCTTGAACACCGTGCGCGCCGTATGCCCCTCCAGCTCGTTCACCTGGAAATACATCTTCATGTACTCCTGGCTGAAGTCCCCCGTGATGGCCGCCAGGGTCGTCTCGAACACCCTGCCCATGACCTTCTCGGGGTCGTCGCTGGGGGTCTCACCCACCTTGGTCTCACCGAAGTACCGTGGAAGGATGATGTCGTACCACTCCTTGCGGCGCCACTTGTCCCTTACTGCCCTGGACACGTCGATTCTTCTCTCCTAGTTTCAGTGGTCATGCAATGCTGTGCCGTCATATATAGGTTTTGACAGCCCCCCGGAATCGACAGACGCCAGCCACACGCTTCTACGCGATCCCACCCAGCGCGTTCTCCGCCGCCTGAATGCAGCTGAGCAGATCATCCAAAGTCACCATCAGGCTCCCCAAACCCCTCACACACTCAACCCTAACAGTCAACGTGTCGCCCGTGACTGACGAGTCGAGCCTGATCCCCATCGGGACGACAAAATTATCCGGCTCCACCGCCCTAAGGACCGACTCCGCCGTCCTGCGGTCCACGTACCGTATGGCCACCGCGGCCTCACTCTTTGAGGTGCTCCGAGACAAGCTTGTTCACCATAGCTATGAACTCCTCCTCCTTATCAAGGGGCACGTAAGCCCCCGCGGCGACGTCGTGGCCGCCCCCGCCTCCCCCCACCGCCTCCGCCGCCCTCTGCATCACCAGGCCCATGTGGAGGCCGCGGGAGGCCAGCTCCGTCGAGCCCCTCGCCGACACCTTCACCTGGCCGTCCTCGCTCAAGGCCGTGGACACGATGGGCTTCATATTCTTGAGCATCCCCTGGCTAAGCAGTATCCCCGAGACGACGCCTATCACAGTGTCGTCTATGGCGTCCCCCGCCCTGATGAGGTAGATGTCGTCCAGCTCCTCCACCATGTCGTTCTCCCTGACCAGGTCGAGGCTTGAGCCGATCCTGCGGCGGTACAGCTCCAGGGTCTCCTGGGCCTCCGCCATGGCCTCACCGCGGTCGCCGAGGCAGACGCTTAGACCAACCCCCTGCCTGCCCATCCTGCCGCAGGCGTTGAGGAGGCTCCCGTACTCCCTGCCGCTGCGGAGACAGGTGCTGGGCTCCTCCAGCCTGAACGTGTAGATGGTGCCCAGCAGCTGGTGGACGGCCTCGGTGTCGCAGCCCTCGCCCACCATGTGGTTGCTCAAGGCGCTGAAAAGCGTCGTCTTCTCCATGTCGGTGAGGTCCGCTAGTGAACGTAGCCTGTCCCCCTCATTGATGGGGATGCCCACCTCCCTGAGGAACGCCACGCAGGCCCCCTCGTCCCCGCTCAGCCCCGGGATGAAGGGGACTGTGGTGTAGGCGACGGCCTTGGCGAGGGGCCGCGTCTCGTACCCATAGAAGATGAGTCCCACGTGCTTCTCCAGGTACCCGTCCCTAACAGCGTCCTCCTCTATCAGCGTGTTCAGGCCCGTGAGGGTCTTCCTCTCCCCCTTGTCCTGCTGGTCCCCCAGGGCACCTACGAGGCCCAGGCAGCTCAGGTCCCTGTTCCCGTCGTCCACCTCTCTGGCGAAGAAGTAGCAAATGCCGCTTGCCGCCAAGTCTCTCGCGCCGTCGATGCCGTGGAGCATGGGGTTCACGTGCACTATGTTGTCTGCCTCGTGCTCCGCCGGTAGGTGGTGGTCGAGAATTATGATGTCCCTGCTCAAGTTCTCGGCGATGAGGTCGATGTAGCCGCTGCCGAAGTCGCTGAACAATATGAGGCCGGGGCTCTCCTCCGCAAGGCTCTTCACCAGCTTCTCATCGAGCTTTTTCTCGCTGCTGGTCCTGAACGCAGCGCCCATGCGGTGGGCCACGACGCTGAGGATGCCCCCGCTGGCTAGACCGTCGGCGTCGTTGTGGGTGACTATGCGTATCCTGCTGCCGGTCTCGACGTGCCTGTGGAGCAGCTCCACGGCTGGCTTGAACGAAGAAAAGAAAGCGTCCTCGCCTGACATTGGGGTCAGCTTATACGGTGACTATCTCGCGCCGGTAGTTCCAGTCCCTCGGCAGGACTCCCTTTCGCTTGTAGTACCTTGTGACGCGGTAGATCATGCTCTCGGTGAGCTGCAGCCCTCTCTTGTTGCTGTAGTCCTTGGGGTTGCGGTCTAGGTGCCTCCGGAGTCGGGTGGCGCGCACCATCAGGTTGTAGAGGTCCTCGGGTATCTCGGGTGCGAGCCCCGCCTCCTCCAGCACCTTCCTGACGCCGTACCCCACGATGGGCTTCACCAGGGGCACCCCGTGGGCGTCTCTTAGAATGTTGCCTATCTGGCTCTGGGTCTTACCCTCGCGGGCCAGGTTGATGATGAGCGCCTTGACCTCGTCGGGCTGGTAAATGACCCAGTTGGGCGGCCTCTTGCTCACCGGCCTCGTGCTGTGGCTTCTGCCCCGCATAGTCGAGAGTTTTCCTACCATTCAGTGATTTCTCCGGGTGCTTTATGGTTAGACTCTACACCCTTTAAAAAGGTTATCTCGGACGATGGAGGCGGGCTGGGCACCTGTTATCTATAACCGTAGCAAAACATACTGTGTGGTTAGTATTGGTCAAGGAAGTTGAGAGCGTTCTGCGAGTCGGAAAGGAGCTCGCAGAGCACGTGACAGGAGCGTCCTTTGATGAGCTTCCACCCGAGGTGGTGCATCAAGCGAAGCGAGTCATCTTGGACTCGCTGGGCACCATGTACATGGGCACCAGAAAAGAGGAGGCAGCCGGGATAGACGGGTTCCTATCCGGTCTAGGGAAGCCTGAGGAGTGCACTGTCCTCGGTAATGGCAGGAGGACCAGCATGCCGTGGGCCGCGTGGGCCAACGCTGCCTACGCCCAGGTGCACGACTGCAACGACGGCCACAGGGAGGCAGCCGCCCTCGGCGGCTCGTCTCACCCCGGCAGGGTCGCCGTGCCCACAGCCTTGGCGGTAGGCGAGAAGCTGCACGTGTCAGGACACGATGTCATAACCGCCATTGCTGTGGGCTACGACGCAGCCGCCAAGATAAGGGGGATGAGCGACAGGCCCCCCGCCTCAGCGTACTGCTCTGCCGCCGTAGCCAGCAGGCTGCTTAGGCTCAGCGTAGACGAGACCATCTTCGCCATGGGCATCGCGGGCTACAACAGCCCCAGAGGCGTCCCAAGGACCATGGGGCTGGACATCAACTTCCTCAGCAACGGCTACCAAGCCAAGATAGGGATCGAGGCCGCGCTGCTCGCTAGGGAGGGCCTCAACGGCCCCAAGCTCGCCGACGACAACAGGCTCTCCACCCGCTTCAAGACCCGTGGACTCGGCGAGGAGTACGAGGTCATGAACGTCTACATCAAGCCGTGGCCCACCTGCAGGATGACCCACGGCGCCATCGAGGCGTTGCTGCGGCTCAGACAAAGGCACGGCTTCACGCTGGACGATGTCGAGGAGGTGCAGGTCTGCCAGCTCACCCACGGCATGTACATAGCCGACGAGAAGGTGGGCTCCGACAGCTACTACAAGAACTGCCAGTTCAACCTCCCCTACATCGCCGCATGCGTCATAGCCGACGGCGAAGTCACCGAGGCCCAGTTCACCAAGGAGAGGATAGCGGACCAGAAGCTACACGACTTGGCCGCCAAAGTCAAGGTGACGCCCGACGAGGGACTCGACAGCATATACCCCGAGGGCAGCAGGCCCACCACCGTCGAAGTCAAGCTCAAAGACGGTGCAGCACACAGGGAGAGGGTGGACCTGCCCTGGGGAGAGCCGCGGAACCCCCTGACGGACGAGGAGCTCTTCGACAAGTTCGTGAGCTGGTCAAGCCCTACAGTAGACAGGGGGAAGGCTGAACGCATCTGGTCGGCACTCGGGGGGCTGGATGAGCTCGGGGACGTATCCGAGTTCATGCGCCTCCTCTAAGTTCTCTAACACTCATAGAGAACTCTGTAAGCCTTTTAGGCTCCATGATTTTGTTCCATAACCGTAAATTAGGGTCCATTCGAAGGTAGAGACGGCATGAGCCGCACAGCAGCACCCTTAGTCGTTAATGAAGTCATGACCAGCGACGTAGTGACTATAGACCCCTCGGAGACCGTCGAGAACGCCGCGCGGGTGATGACCCGCTTCGGAATAAGCAGCCTTATAGTCCAGAGCGAGGAAGGCATCCTCGGCATAATCACGGAGAGGGACGTCCTCACCAGGGTGGTGGCCAGCGGCAGGGACCCGCAACGCGTCACCGTGGGAGACGTCATGACCAGCGCCCTCATCTCGGTTTCCCCCGATACGCCGCTTCTAGAGGCGGGACAGATCATGCTAAAGAACCGGATCAAGAAGCTACCTGTCGTGGACTCCATAGGCCAGGACAGGGTCATAGGCATCCTCAGCCTCACGGACGTGGCCAACCATCAGCCCGAGGTCATGAGGGAGTACATGGCGGTGAAGAACAGGGAGCAGGAGACTCTGGCCGTGGAGCAGCTCCTCAACATGGACGAGGGGCAGCGCCTCGAGTTCAAGGCCAGCCTCCGCTACAACAACGTCAGGGGCTGCGTAGACCAGGAGCTGGAGTACAACTGCCTCAAAGCCATATGCGCGTTCCTCAACGCGGACGGTGGCGACCTCCTTATAGGGGTCTCAGACGACAACTGGGTGGTTGGGCTTGAGCCGGACTACGTGACCCTCCCCAAGAAGAACCGGGACGGCTTCGAGAACCACCTGATAAACCAGGTGAGCAACAAGATCGGGGACGTCTTCCTCGACAAGATCAAGATAAGCTTCCACACCATGTACGGGAAGGAGCTGTGCCGCGTCCACGTGTTGCCCAGCAGGGAGCCGGCGTTCCTCCACGAAAAGAACAAACAGTATTTCTACGTGAGGACGGGCAACAACTCGCGTCCCTTCAATATAGCCGACGCCACCAAGTACCTCATGGAGAGGATGAACGACATAGACCCTTTCCAGTCCCCGCCTCTCGCCGGGTAGACGCTAGCCCTCCCTGAGCCACTCGCCCAGCTTCCTGAAGGCCCGGGCCCTGTGGCTTATCTTGGTCTTCTCGGCGGCGCTCATCTCGCCGAAGGTCCTTCCGTCGCCCTCGTCCGGTATGAATATGGGGTCGTACCCGAAGCCGTTGGTGCCCCTCATCTCCCTGGCTATGCGGCCCGCCACCTCCCCGGTGAAGGTGACGCTGGTGTCGCCGTCCCTGAACGCCACAGCCGAGAGGTACCTGGCGCCCCTCTCCTCCTCGCCCTCAAGCAGCTTCAGTATACCCTCGTTGTCTATGGTGCGCAGCGCGTAGCTACTGTAGGGGCCAGGGAACCCGTAGTACTTGTCTATGTAGAGCCCAGCGTCCTCGATGAGTATGGGCACTTCCACATCCAGAACCTTGAGGCTGTACTCGGCGATAAGCTCGGGGTCGTCTGCCTGTATCTCTACGCGTTCTATGTTGAGGCGTTCAAGCGTGACGCCGTACTCGGCGAGAACCTCCCGGGCTTCCTTGTACTTGTGGTCGCTGCTGGTCCCCATCCAGACCCTAGTTCTTTTCAATGTACCTTCCCCTCCTAGCCACTTCCTTCATCCGCGTCACCGATTCCTCCGCCTCAGCCCCCAGCGCCTTCCGGTATCCCTCTAGGAAGGCGGCTAGCAGCTCATCATGGTGTTTGTAGTGGGTGCTCGTTAACATCCTATCCATGAGGTTGAGGTCTACGCCCCGCTTCTCCACCTCGGCGCTGACCTCCGCCAGCCCGAAATCGATGAACACCAGCCTGTCCCCCTGCTTAAGTATGTTGCTCGTGGTGAGGTCGCCGTGGATGATGCCGGCCCCGTGGAGCCTGCCCGCGTACCCTCCTATACGCCTGAACAGGGTCCTCCTCTCCTCACCGGTCAACCCGTCCACCGCGTCCCTTACCTTGACGCCGTCAACGTACTCCATGACGATGACCGCCTCGTCCGGGTCGACCTGGTACAGCAGCGGCGTGGGCACGCCGCTAAGCTTCGCCCTGTGGATTATGTCCGCCTCTATCTTGGTCTTGGTCCTCCTCATATGGCGGTCGAGCTCGGGGTGTCTGTACCTCTTGGGTTTCCGATTTTTAGCGAGAGCCGTCAAGCCGTTCCACTCCATCAGCACCAGGTCGGCCTCGGCGCCCTTCGCGATCACTCTCTCCACGGTATCTCCACCTGATCCATCCTCCAATTCGGGTTGACGTGGCTCTCGTCTATGGGCGTCACGTGGCCAGCCTGGTACGCTATGATGCCTGTCCAGGCTATCATGGCTCCGTTGTCCGCCGCCAGCCTTATCGGCACTATGTATGGCTCCGCTCCGTGCTCGTGGGCGATGTCCCTGACAATGGAGGCGAGCCTCTTGTTGGCGGCGACGCCGCCCGTGAGTAGCAGCTCGGGCTTCCCGGTGTGGACCAACGCCCTCTCCGTAACCTCGCCGAGCATCGCGTACGCGGTCTCCTGGAGGCTGAAGCAGAGGTCCTCCAACCGGTGTTTCCCGGTGCGAAGCTCGCATGTGATGGCTGTCAGCAGCCCGCTGTAGCTCAGGTCCATGCCCTTCACCGAGTATGGCAGCGGTACAAGCGTCTCGCCATGGGCGGCCTTACGCTCGATGTCGGGGCCCCCCGGGTACTCTAGGCCGGCCTCGCGGGCGAACGAGTCGAGGCAGTTGCCTATGGCTATGTCCAGCGTCTCCCCGAATATCCTGTACCTGCCCGACTCGTAGCCGGAGACGATGGTGTTGCCGCCCGAGACGTACAGGGTGAGGGGGTCGACAGCTCCCGTCGCCATCCTGCCCACCTCGACGTGGGCGACGCAGTGGTTCACCCCGACGAGGGGCTTCCCGAGGTAAGCGGCTAGCGCCCGTGCGCTCGTCGCCCCCGTCCTGAGGCATGGGCCCAGCCCTGGACCTTGGGCAAAAGCGATTATGTCGACGTCGTTGATGGAGACCCCCGCTGTGTCAAGAGCACATCTGATGGCGTTCCCCATCTCGTCGCTGTGGTGCCTAGCGGCCTCCCTTGGGTGTATGCCCCCCTCCTCGGGCACGTGGATGTCGAGCACGTTGGCTAACACCTCCTTGCCGCTGGTGACTATGCCGATCCCTAGGTTGTCGGCCGTTGACTCGACGCCGAGCGCGATCATTCAATCCCAGAAAACAGGAACCAGATAAAAACCTTCGGCTGAGCTGGAGCAGAATAAAAATTTGTTACTGGACGTAGATGGCGGGCCTGTAGGGCTTGGCTCTGTAAGCCCGCTTAGCGGGGTCTTCCTTCCAGGGGTCGCTCTCGGCGGAGACGGCTACCTCGCAGCCGTATTCGCCCTCTATGAAGCTGACGGCGTCGGTGAGGACATTCACCTCGTTCAGCTGCCCCATCTCCAGCCGCATCTCCACCTCGTCGTCCGGCAACCTAATGACGTCCTCGACTATCTGGCGGGCGTAGCCGGGCACGGCCTTGCTCCTGGCCTTCATCTCGTCGTCCTTGAACGCCTCCCTTATTAGAGTGCCCACGTCCAGCTGCCCCATCCTAGCTAGCTCCAGCGCCTTCAGATAGATCTTCCACTTCCAACCGTCGGCGGTGTAGAAGTGGATCTTCTCAGGGCTGATGTTGGTGACCTTGGTGATCTTCTGGACGTCCTCCATGCAGGTCTGAATCATCGCCTCCAGCACCTCGCTCTCCCTGCTCACCAGTGTCTCGTCGACCCTGGGCCACTCGGCGAAGGCCACGAACCCCTCGCCGCCCATCTTCTCCCAGATCTCCTCGCAGAGATGGGGAGTGAACGGCGTCATCATCCTGATCTGGGTGTCCAGGACCCTCCACTCCACGTAGCGTATCGCTTTCATCCTGTCAGGCTTGTCCAGCTTCCTCTCCACACGCCTCTGGTACCAGTCCATGTCTTGGTTCAGGTTGTACATGGCGGCGTGGATGGTCTTCCTTACTTTCAGTTCTTTAAGGGCCTCGTCTGCCTCAGCTATATAGCTCTGGAGCCTGCTCAGCATCCACCAGTCTATGTCTCTAAGGTTTTCCGGGCTGCCCCTTCCCTGCTCTATGATGTTAGCGGCGCGCTGGTAGAACCGCTCCAAGTTGTCGCCCATGTTTTTGGCTAGGTCTGGGCTGAAGTCAGCGTCCTTCAGGGGCTCCGCGGTTATCATGAGGCTCAGGCGTAGCGGATCGGCGCCGAAGGTTTCTATGGCGTTTATCAGGGGGATGATGTTGTTGAGGCTCTTGCTCATCTTGCTACCCTCCATGAGCACGCTGCCGTTGACGACGATGCCCCTGGGCCAGAGCTCTCTGGGCCAGATGCCGTCGTGGCAGAACACCATGTAGGTGAGGTGGTTGCTGATGAGGTCTCGTCCGCTGTGGCGGGCGTCCAGCGGGTAGAAGTAGCTGAACTCCTTGTGGATCTCCTCCAGCTTCTCGGCGGGGAACCCCGTGGGCTCCGCGACGCTCTCGGCGTCGCCCTTGCCCAGGAAGACATAGTCCCAGAACTCCTCGGTCAGTTGCTCTGGCTCGGGGCCCACCTCGTTGATGCCTTTTATGACTGTGTAGTACGCCATGTAGATTACGGAGTCGCTGAGCGCCTCTATTATCCAGTCGGGCGACCACGGCAGCGGCGTCCCTAGGCCCGCCTTCCTGGCGCACGCCTTCTCCCGGAGCCAGTCCACAACGTTGTGGAACTCCTGGCGGAGCTCGAAGGGTATGATGGTCATCTCGTCTATGTTCTCATGGGCCAGCCTCTTCCAAGCGGGGTTGCCGTAGTTGATGAACCACTGGTTCTCGAATATCTTGACCAGGACTTCGCTGCCGCAGCGGCACTGGACGGGCTCCAGCATCTCGTACATCGTCGTCGCGTAGCCCTTTGCCACTATGTCTTCCTTCACCGCGTCCTTGGCCGTCTGCACGGGGAGGGACGCGTACTGGCCCGTGTTGTTTCTCATCCTGCCTCCGTGGAACTCGGCGCTGTAGATATCCTTGGTGGCCTTCTCCAGCCTGGGGTCCTCCTGTTCGGTGATGCCCATGCGGTCCACGACGTCTCGTGCGGGCACCGGACCATATCCGTCTATCTCGATGACGCTGATGGGCTCCAAGTCCTTGATGTCGCTGGGCTTAAACCTGTAGGCGGAGGGGTTCTTCCTGACCTCCCGTTTCAACTGGTCCAGAGCCACCAAGTCGAAAGGCGCGTGGGCGGGCACCGACATGACCACCCCTGTCACCGCCTTGGGGTCCACGAAGCTGGCTGGCAGCATGGGGAACTCGTCGCCCGTGACTGGGTTGGTTATGGTGACGCCGATGAACTTGCTTCCCTGGAATTCGGAGACCCTTTCCACCTTCCGCTCCAGCAGCTCAAGCTTGTCCGCCGCCTCGGCGCTGATGACCCATGTCTCGCCGTCCACCCTGGCCTCGACGTAGGTGGCGTCGGGGTTGATCCACATGTTGGTGACGCCGAACACGGTCTCAGGGCGCAGCGTGCCCGCGGGAAACACCATGTCGCCCTTCCTGAACTTGATGACCGTGAATTCCTCTATCTCGGGCTCCTTGTCGCCGACGGTGTCGTGCTGCCCCACGGGGTTGCCGCAGCTGGGGCACCAGCCCACGGGGTGGCTGCCCTGGGTGATGTAGCCCTTCTTGCGCAGCTTCTCGAACTGCCACTCTATGAACTTGCTGTATATGGGGTCCACAGTAGTGAACTCGCGGCGCCAGTCTATGCTGTACCCTATGCGCTGCATCCCGTGCTTGATCTCGTCGGCGAAGTAGCTCGCCATGCTGATGGGGTCCTCCAGCTCGGGGAGCTTCTCCTCGGGGATGTTGTAGAGGTTGAGGAACGTGTTGAGAAGCTCGGGGTCCCTCTCCTTGAGCCTCTCCACCATGGCGAAAAGCGGCGTACCGGTGTAGTGCCACGCCATGGGCAGCAGCACGTTGTAGCCCTGCATCCTCTTCCAGCGGGCGTGGACGTCCGTCAGGGTGTACGTCCTGCCGTGGCCGATATGCTGGGGGCTGTTAGGGTACGGGTACGCCACCGTCAGGTAGAACTTGGGTTTATCTGGGTATGGCTCGGTCTCGAAGGCGCCTGCCTCCGCCCAGCGCCTCTGCCACTTCTCCTCGATGGCCTTCCAGTCAACCATATGCACACTATCCTCTAGCTCTGTCAACCTTGTACGGGACACCGGAATAAAGGTTGTGAGCAAAAACGGTTACCCATGAGATATGCATCTGATTTATCGGTGGTCTCACGGCTTTCCTCGGGCTTATCGGCTTCACACCGAGTTCGGTGATGCTCACCTTTTCTCTTACGCAGGTAGGGCGGCAATCACTCTAGCACCGCTCTTATCCTCCGCACCCCTGCGGAGATGCCCTCCTCCTTCACAATCTTGAATCGACCGAGCTCGCTCGTGTTCTTCACGTGTGGACCACTGCACAGCTCCGTAGAGAAATCGCCTATAGTGTACACCGAAACCTTCTCCCCATACTTCTCCTCGAACACCGCCTGGCTCCCCATCTCTATCGCCTTCTCTAGCGTGGTCTCTATCCTCTCGACGGGGATTGCCTTCTCGATCTGCCTGTTGACCAGCTTCTCCACCTCCTCGATCTCCTCATCGGTCAGCTTCCTGTGGAAGTTGAAGTCGAATCGTAGGCGTTCCTTCGTTATGTTTGAACCCATCTGGTGGATATCCTCCCCCAGGACCCGTCTCAGCGCCTCGTTGAGCAGGTGCGTCGCGGTGTGCAGCTTCACCGTTTCCTCAGCCGTGTCTGCTAGGCCGCTGCCGAACCTCTTATCGGCGCCGGCTCGGGACACTTTCTGGTGTTTCTCGAACTCTTTGTAGAAGCCTTCTACGTCGACAGAGATGCCGTTCTCCTTCCCAAGCTCCTTAGTTATCTCTATAGGGAAACCGAAGCTCTGGTAGAGGAGGAAAGCGTCCTTGCCGCTGATTTCTTTCTTCTTTCTGACTATTCTATTGAACCTGTTTAACCCTCTCGTCAGCGTGTTGTCGAACTTTTTATGCTCCTTCTTCAGTTCCGTAACTATGAAGTCCTCTTTAGGCTTTAGGTGGGGGTAGTCTTCAGAGTATATCTCTATCACGATCCGGGATAACTCGCTCAGGAACTCCTCTTCTATGCCCAGCAGCTTCCCGTGCCTGATGGCTCTCCTGATGAGCCTCCTCAACACGTATCCCTGCTCCACGTTCAGAGGCACTATCCCTTCGGCTAGGATGAAGGTGGATGCACGAGAATGGTCGCATATTATTCTGACGCTTCTGGTTTGGCTCCCCGGGATTTCCTCGATTCCCCTTGTTTCCTTGATTTTCTCGATCAACGGGGTGAATAACTCGGTCTCGTATACGTTGTCCTTTCCCTGCAGGACCGTGACCGTCCTCTCGACCCCCATCCCCGTGTCGACGTTCCTCTGTTCAAGCAACTCGTACTCTCCTTCCGGCGTCTTGTTGTACTCCATGAAGACGTTGTTCCATATCTCGTTGTATTTTCCGCAGCCGCAGCCGGGCTTGCACCCGCTTCCGCACGGCTCCTTTCCCGTGTCGTAGAATATCTCTGTGTCGGGTCCACATGGCCCAGTGTTCCCTATGGGGCCCCACCAGTTATCCTTCCTAGGCAGATAGAATATTTTCTCCTTGGGGAAGCCCAGTTCCTCCCATATCCGTGCGCTGTCCATGTCCCTCGGCGCCTTCTCGTCTCCCGCGAACACCGAGACGAAGAGCCTTTCCTCGTTGATGTTGAGCCACTCCTTGCTCGTCAGGAACTCGTGGCTCCACCTGATGGACTCCTCCTTGAAGTAGTCTCCTAGAGACCAGTTCCCCAACATCTCGAAGAAGCTCAGATGAAAGCTGTCCCCCACCTCGTCTATGTCGCTGGTTCTGAGGCATTTCTGTACGTTCACCAGTCTTTTCCCCCTCGGATGAGGCTGACCCAGCAAGTATGGTACAAGGGGATGCATTCCTGCCGAGGTGAACAACGCCGTGGGATCGTTTTCCGGGATGAGAGACGCGTTCGCGATTACTTCATGCCCCTTTTTCTGGAAGAACTCTAGATACATCTTCTTCAACTTGTCAGGGCTAATCACTCAAAACACCTAACCTAACACGTGAATCACTTAACGAAGGCTTGAGGGAGTGGCCGCGATGTGGACCATCCAGTAGCATCCGGTTATGGCTCCTAGAACCTAGTTTACGGATTCGATCTAGAAGAAACTTGGGGGAGAGCCTAGCCGAAGAGGGCTCCGAGGCCCTGAAGATCCTCTTCCTCTTCCTGCTCCTCCTCTTCAGGCTCCTCTTCCTCTGCCTCCTCCTCTGTTGCCGCGGGGGCGGCGGGGGCGGCGCCGGCGGTGAAGACCGGCGCCTTGAGGGCCTCGTCGATGTCGACCTCTGCGAGGGCGGCGACCAGGGCTTTGATCCTGGTGGCGTCTGGGTTGACCCCCGCAGCTGTGAGGGTGTTGTTGATCCCGTCTTCGGTGATCTCTTTGCCTGCGCTGTGTAGTAGCATGGCGGCATACATGTATTCCATACTTTTCACCTTAGTTGATAGTCCATTCTGACTGACTGCTATTACACAACCACGCCGCCTATTTTTATTCTTTCCGTTTTTCGTCAAACCCGGGGGTAACCGTTTAATCCCGTGAACCCGAATGGCTACTGTGGTTATTATGGTCAAGAGGATTGCGAAGAAGCCTCAAGACGAGCTTACAGCTTGGGACAACTCGACTCTGAACCCGCGAACCGAGCCGGTCGCCCGCGTCAAGCCGGGGGAGACAGTTGAGGTGGAGACTTGGGACGCCTACGGGGGAGTCGTAAGCCCAAGGCGTACCTTTCAGCAGGCCGTGGAGATGGGGGCGGTGGGCGCCTTGAATCCGGTGACTGGACCCATCTACGTTGAGGGGGCGGAGCCCGGGGGCACCCTCGTCGTGGAGATACTCGACATAGAGCTGCCTATGTGGGGCGGCTCAAGCATAATACCCGGCTTCGGCGCCCTCGAGGGTTGGCTCAACCTGATGGAGCCCAAGACAAAGATCAGCTACATAGAAAAGGATGAGATAGTCTACGAGGCAGACCACGGAGCCACCGTGAAGATACCGGTAGACCCTTTTATAGGCACCATCGGCGTCTCACCCCCCTACGAGGCCATACAGACCCTGGCGCCAGGGCCTCACGGCGGCAACATGGACTGCCCAGACGTGAAGCCGGGAAACAAGCTGTACCTGCCGGTCTCGCAGCCGGGCGCCCTCTTCGGCCTCGGGGACGTCCACGCCGTGCAGGGCGACGGCGAGATATGCGGGACCGCCGTGGAGATAGGGGCCGTGGTGAAGCTAAGGTTCCAGGTTCAGAAGAATACCATCGCCTGGCCGAGGATCGAGTCGCCTGAACAGATCATGACTGTGTGTAGCGCGAGGCCGCTGGAGGACGCCGCCAGGCTTGCCTACAGGGAGCTGATAGGCTGGATGGTCGAGGACTATGGCTGGGAGAGAGACGACGCGTACATCTTCCTCAGCCTCGCGTGCAAGGCGCGCATAGCCCAGATCGTGGATCCGCTCTACACCGTCGCGGCGAAACTGGACAAGAAGTATCTTAAAGGCTAATATCCTTCCGGGCTTCCAGCCCGCCTTCTTCATTAACACAGAGTACTGCCGATCGAGCTTGGACTCTTACGTATAGTCTTCTAGCTCGATTAGGACGGTCTCGTAGTTGAGCACTATGTCTGATATGATGAACAGGACTTTTAGCTGGCCGCCCGTGGTGCCTTCGTGCTCGTAGTAGAAGATCATCTCACTGTCGGGCACAGGGAAATCTCTCCAATCTTCTAGGCTGCCGCCGCCTGCGCTGTACTTGATCTTCGATCCCGGGCCTGTGGAGCTCAGTATGTTGCCGTACTCGTCGAGGGGCTGCACCGTTACGTTCACGTACTCGGTGCCCGCGCTTACATCAAAGACGATCAGTATCTTGTTCTTCCCGAGGGGCCTGGATCTGAAGTTGGATATGACCCTGTCCGATGCCTGCGTCTCGGCCTCGTAGAACGATGACTCCTGCGTTATCGGTATTATCGTCCATGCCTGCGTGGTGGTGACTATGGACGCTAGAAGTAGAAGCACCAGGAGTACGATGTTCCTCTTCTTCACTTCTCTGACCCTACGGTGTAGTGTTCAGAGGTTGTTTATCACCTTATTCCGTAAACAAATGTATACTGATAGTAAACTATTAGTAGATGATTATTTACGATCAGTAGGTAGCCACGTTATTTAACATAGAAAACTTAAAAATCAATAGAATCCCCCCCTATTTTAACATTTTTCTGCATTATTAAGCCGTCATACATAGTGACGAAGCTGCTCACCCTATCCCCGTGAATCAGTTAGAACCCAACAGAGTCAAGAGGGAAATGATTAATCTCAGCCTAAACTTTTTTATCTTATCTATTAGGTTAAGAGATGCTAAGCCATAAGGAAAAGACTAGGTATATATGTCGGAAACCTGTATGGTTCAAACGTCTGGGAAGAAGAAAAATGACCACAGCATACGACGTGCCCGCCGACATGCTCATAGACCGGCTCTCGGGTTACCTCAAGGAGAGCGTAAACGAGGTCCAGCCGCCCGAATGGTCGGGCTACGTCAAGACAGGGAGCCACGTTGAACGGGCGCCTCAGAACCCCGACTGGTGGTACGTGAGGAGCGCATCCATCATGCGCAAACTCTACATGAAAGGCCCCGTGGGGGTATCGAGGCTCAGAAACGAGTACGGCGGGAGGAAGAGGAGAGGAGTCAGACCCGCCCACTTCGCGAAAGCCGGCGGCAACGCCATAAGGACCATACTTCAACAGCTTGAACAGGCCGGCCTCGCCCAGAAAGACGGCGTCAAAGGCAGAACGGTAACCGGTAAGGGGCGCAGCCTCTTGGACGCCGTGAGCACCCAGATAAAGAGAGAGCTGGACAGGGAGAGTCCGGAGCTCAAGAATTACTAAGTGAAAATCGATGTCTTCAGACGAGGAGCTTGAGAGGTTAAGGCAGCAGCGGATGGCCCAGCTTCAGGCCCAGCGAGCCCATCAGGAAAAGGCCGCGCAGGCGCAGCAGGAGGCCGAGGCCCAAAAGCAGAGCATCCTCAGGAAGATCCTCACACCTGAAGCTAGGCAGAGACTGACCAACGTGAAGCTCGTCCAACCCGAGTTCGCGGCTCAGATCGAGCTACAGCTGATACAGATAGCTCAGACGGGGCGCGTTTCTCTACCGATCACAGACGAAGTCTTGAAGAGGCTGCTCGCTGAGATACAGAGCCAGCAGACCAAGAGGGACATAACCATAAGGAGAGTATAGGAAAATGGCACGAAACAAGCACCTAGCGTACAAGATCCGCCTGGCGAAGGCGGGAAAGGCAAAGAAATCGGTGCCCGCCTGGATCATAGCCAAGACCAGAGGCAAGGTCCGGTGGAGCCCCAAGAGCAGAAGAAACTGGCGTAACAGGAAGCTGCGTCTCTAGGAGGAATAGGTTTGTCGGAGCAAGAGAGATTATACACGGTCCCCCTTGGAAAAGCACGGGCCGCCCAAGGCTACAGGAGAGCCAAGAAAGCCATGACGTTGCTCAGGGAGTTCGCTGAGCGCCACATGAAGCCCACCGAGGTGGTCATCGACCCCTCAGTCAACGAGTACATCTGGGCCCGGGGAATCAGCAACCCGCCGCGGAAGATACGGGTGAAGATGACCAAGGACGACGAGGGCGTCGTCGTGGTGGAGCTAGCGGAGGCGGAGCAGTGAGCGTCAAGGTCTTCAGAGTTAAAGGCGAGATCATGAAGAAGCACTTCTTCGAGCCCCTGACCTTCGATAAGCTGGTCTCCGCCACCAAAGAGGATCACGCTGTGGAGAAGGTTTACAGCGAGATGGGGAGCCGCCACCGTGCTAAGCGTCACCAAATCACAATTAATAGTGTAGAGGAAGAGTAGCCAGAGGAGTAGCCGTTGAGCCAACTGGATAAGGAGAAGCAGCTGAGGCGCCTCGTCACCGAGATGAGGATGATGGAGGGCTCCGCCGACGTGCTCAACCAGCGGCTTCAACTATTGGCCTCCTCCATATCCGAGTTGCGTCTGGCGCAGAGATCCCTGAGAGATCTCAAGGACGTTGAGTCAGGGAACCCGCTTCTCGTCCCCATAGGGGGCGGCGTGTTCATGGGCGCTCAGCTCGGTGACATAAGCAAGGTCGTCGTGGGTGTGGGGGCCGACATATCCGTGGAGATGGACTACGAGAAGGCAGTCGAGGATATAGGCGAGCGGTTGCAGGAGATGGAGCAGGCGCAGGGCGCCGTCCAGCAGCAGCTAAGCCAGATCCTCGCCCAGCTTGAGTCCCATCAGGGAATGGCGGAAAGGCTGTCTATGAATATCCAGAGCGCCGTCCAGGGTGCACGGTAGTGTTCGAGAAGCTTCGCCAGGGACTCAGGGGAATAGTTAACAGGATTAACAGCGCGGGGCTCACGGAGAAGGATCTGGACCCCATCCTGTGGGACCTGCAGCTTCAGCTCATCGGAAACGACGTCTCGGTCGAGGTCGCGGAGAAGGTCTGCAGCGAGCTGAAGGAGAGGCTTCTAGGCGAGGACGCGCCACGGTTTGGGGGCAAGTCCAGGTTGATCCATGAATCACTAAAGGCGTCGCTGGAGTCTGTCATGGGCGGCTCAGGCAGAATGGATCTGCCTGAACTAGTGGCCGAGGCCAAGGCGAGGGACGAGCCGTTCGTCGTCATGTTCATAGGGATAAACGGCACGGGCAAGACCACCACCATAGCGAAGGTGGCGAGGCTACTCATGGACCGGGGGTTCACAGTCGTTCTGGCGTCGGCGGACACCTACAGAGCGGGCGCCATCGAGCAGCTCGAGGAACACGGGAGACGCCTCGGCGTCAGAGTTATAAAGCACAGGTACGGCAGCGACGCCGCGGCGGTGGGCTTCGACGCCGTGGAGCACGCTAAGGCCCAGGGCGTCGACGCCGTGCTCATCGACACCGCTGGACGCATGCAGACGAACAGGAACCTCATGGACGAGCTCCAGAAGATGAAGCGCGTGGTCAAGCCAGACCTCACCGTGATGATTCTAGACAGCTTAATAGGCAACGACGCCACGGAGCAGGCAATGACGTTCAATGACCGCGTCGGCTTCGACGCCGCGGTGCTGACCAAGGTGGACGCGGACGCCAAGGGAGGCAGCAGTCTGAGCGTCAGCTACCTAACCGGCAAGCCGGTCATCTACGTGGGCGTAGGCCAGGGCTACGAGGACCTGCATCCCTTCGACGCGGAGTGGTTCGCGGAGAGACTTCTAGGAAATACGTAAACTTTAACTAGAGAACCCTGTTTGATAGGTTGAAAATCATGGGGCTTAACGAGTTCTTCCAGAACGCGGACAGGCTTATGAGGACGCTTACGCGTCCGGACAGGGAGACCTACTGGATGAGCATCAAGATAGTGTTCGCCGGCATAGGGGTCCTAGGGGCCATAGGTTTCCTCGTGAGGCTCATCTCGATCACGCTTCAAGGCGGAACCGGAATATAGCCAACCCATAAAATCCAGGTTCTTACCTGATGTCTTTGTTGTACGGGTACTTGACGTAGAACACGTAAATCAGGAGGATCATGAACCCGATCGCGACCGCGAAGACTTCTTCGAACTCGAAGATCAGCAGCGAAAGATCGTGGGTCTCCGTCATGACCAAGGACTTCAAGGCTGATGCGAACCCCAAACTGTTCACCTTTCACCCATAGTCACCAGCCGCGTTTTATATGTGTTCCCCAAGCGGCTTCTTTCAGCAATATTAATATCTCTGCACCATACAGAGCATGGTGCATCGGGCGTGGTCTAGTTGTCCGAAAGAACCATGAGAACATCCCTATACGCGGTGAAGGTAACCAACGGCCAGGAGCGTACAGTAGCCCAGATGCTGGCGGACAAGGCGAAGGTCGAGAAGTTGCCCATAGCCGCCATACTGGCGCCGGCGGAGCTGAAGGGATACATTATAGTAGAGGCCGAGAGGCCCCACACGGTTGATGAGCTCATAAGGGGTATGCGCCACACGCGTGAACGCGTGCAGGGCTCCATAAGCCCGGACGAGGTGGACCACTACATCGAGATCAGGCCCGTGGTCGAAGGCTTGGAGGAGGGGGCGCTGGTGGAGGTTATAGCAGGCCCGTTCAAGGGCATGCAGGCCCGGGTCGTGAGGGTTGACGTCGGCAAGGAGGAGGTCACCATCGAGATACTTGAGGCCGCGTTCACGCTGCCCATCACGGTCCACGCCGACTACGTGAGAGAACTTAAGGGAGTACAGACGTAATGGTAGAGAAGACTTTCAACTTTATAGTAAACGGAGGAAAAGCCACGGGTGGCCCGCCCATAGGCCCGGCTCTGGGCCCCATGGGTGTCAACATAATGACCATCGTCAACAAGATCAACGAGGAGACGGCGGAGTACGACGGGCTCCCGGTGCCGGTTGACGTTATCATCGACACCGACACAAAGGCGTTCTCCGTGAAGGTGGGCATGCTCACCACCTTCGCGCTGATAAGCCAGGCTACGGGGATCGAAAAAGGCTCGGGCACGCCGAACACCGACTACGCCGCCGACCTCAGCTTCGACCAGCTCATAGACATCGCGAAGAAGAAGCGCGTAGGGATATATGCGGCTAGCCTTAAGAAAGCCGTCCGCGAGGTGCTGGGGACGTGCCAGAGCGCAGGCGTCACCGTCGAAGGCCATCACGCCAAGGAGGTTCAGGACGCAATCCACGCCGGCGAGTACGACGAACAGCTCGCGCAGGCTGAATAAACCTTTATAACCTATCTCTGGTGAGATTGAGAGGAACCATAAATGTCGCTCCCAAGGGAACAGATACTTAAATCAGTAGAGAAGGCGAGGGAGGCAGCCCCAGCTCGCAACTTCGAACAGAGCTTCGACCTCGCCGTGAACCTCAGGGAGCTCGACATGAACAGGCCCGACAACAGGGTAAACATCCGGGTCCGGCTCCCCAACGGGGTGGGCGCCCGGAAGGTGCTCGTCTTCGCCTCGGGCGACCTCGCGCTGAGAGCAAGGAGGGCGGGGGCGGACGCAGTGATAGAGCCCGCTGAACTTGATCAGCTCGCGACGGACAAGAAGGCAGCCAAGAACGCCTTGAAGAACTATGACTCGTTCGTAGCCGAGGCGCCTATGATGCCGACGGTGGGCCGCGTCGCGGGACCTATACTGGGACCCAAAGGTAAGATGCCCACCCCCGTGCCGCCGCAGGCGCCCATAGACGAGATAATCGAGCGTGAGCGCAGCACCGTCATCCTGCGCAGCAGGGACAAGCCCTTCGTCCACTGCATCGTCGGGAAGGAGGGGATGAGCGACGAGGAGGTCGCCCAGAACATCGAGGCTGTCATGACAAACCTGACCCGAGCGACGAAGCGGGGCTTCGGGAACGTGAGGAACGTGTACCTGAAGCTTACCATGGGCGAAGCCGTCAAGGTGTACTGATCATGAGTAGCCATATTCCATCCGAGAAGATCGAGACGGTTCAGGAAACCGTCGAACTACTGAAAGAGTACGACGTAATCGCCGCCGCCGACCTGAATAAGGTCTCCAGCGCCATGCTGCAGGACATGAGGAGGCAGCTCCGGGGGCGACTCCACTTCAAGGTCCTCAAGAACACCCTCATGAGGATAAGCATGGAGGAGGCCGGGAAGGAGGGCTACCATGAGTTCATAGAGCAGGCCGCGGGGCCCAACGTCTTCATGTTCACCAACGGCAACCCCTTCAGGGTAGCCATGGAGCTGGACGCCAACAAAGTCAAGGTATTCGCCAAAGCTGGGGACACCGCGATGGACGATATCATATTCAGTGCTGGCAACACGGGTCTAAGCCCCGGGCCCCTCATCGGGAAGTTCGGAGCCCTCGGCGTGAGGACCAGGATCGAGGCCGGCAACATATGGGTGGCGCAGGACACCACCGTTTGCAGATCTGGTGAGCCGATAAACGAGGATCTGGCGGACCTGCTTCAGCGCATGGGCATACGGGTATCGGAGATGGGGCTCCGGGTTAAGACGGTCTACGAGAGAGGCGACGTCATCCCAGGCGTCGCCTTGATACTCGACCTGGATGACTACCGGGGCAGGCTGGAGCAGGCCATATCCGGGGCTTTAAGGGTGGCGGTGGAGGCGGCGTACTACACGCCGGCGACCGTGCCGATGATCTTGGCGAAGGCTTTCCAGCAGGCGCGCGCAGTGGCGATGGAGTCGGAGTGGCCCACCAGCGAAACAGTCGAGCTGCTTGTAGCGAAGGCGAACTCCCAAGCCCGGGCCCTCGCCAGCGCCGTGGGCAAGAAGATGGCCGGGCAGTAGGCCCCCCAAACCCTCCACCAGGTTTATCGATTGTGATATCGCAGTATTAGGCATGTCTGAGCCTGATCCTTTGAGGAGGTATAAGGAGAAGAGGGACTTCACGGGGACGCCTGAGCCGGCCCCGGAGGTGGAGGAGGGGGGCGGGGACTGCATCTTCGTGGTGCAGAAGCACGACGCCAGCAACCTTCACTACGATCTGCGCATCGAGTCCGGCGGCGTGTTGAAGTCGTGGGCGGTGCCCAAGGGGCCTTCGATGGACCCCAAGGTTCGGCGGCTTGCTGTCCCTACAGAGAACCGCCCCGTGGCTTACGCCGACTTCGAGGGGGTGATACCCGAGGGGCACTACGGGGCTGGCACCGTGATAGTCTGGGATCGGGGCACCTACCGCAACACCAAGGGGGAGGACGCCTCGACGGAGAAGAACCTCGAGGAGGGCCACGCCACGCTGTGGCTGGAGGGAGAGAAGCTGAGGGGGAGCTTCGCCCTCATCAGGAAGGGGGGCGGCGATAAGCCGCGCTGGCTATTCTTCAAGATGAAGGGCGACGAGGCTAGACCCGGCTCAAACGTCGTGGAGGAGATGCCCGACTCGGTTTTAACGAGGCGCAGCCTAGAGGAGGTTGCGGAGCAGGAGGAGCCGGCCGACCTCAGCGACTTCTCTTAGAACGTGTTGGAGGAAACCCCGCTCTCGGAGGGGCGAACCACGAGTGGTTTCGCCGTACCTCGTCTGGGGCGGGGGTCAGCTATTCCTCGTCCTGAACCTTTTGCGGGCTCTATTATATGGTTGTGGGCTGATTTTCTAGATCAGTGGCCCATTATCCGCCCCTAGAGCTTGATCAGAAACTCCAGCATCTCGACTACGTACCCCGGGGGGCGACTTCATGTGCAGCATTAACGCTCTCCTTTCTGTGAAAGCCCTGCTCACTGCGGTGAGATCATCGACTAGGGCTACAGGTTCATAGCGGTAGGCTCCGGCGCGGGCTTCATCAGGGCTGGAGTAGATGCTACCCTGAGTCAGCTGAAACGATAAAAAATTTGATGTGTTTAGATGGTACGTTGGGGTTCTCCTCCTTTCAAGCATGAATAAACCATA
>CAZBUI010000013.1:0-21524 GCA_964495055.1 uncultured Candidatus Bathyarchaeia archaeon
CGCCGCCCGGCACGACGTTCCTTATATCGGGCCTAGGGTGGAGCCTACCCATGGTGGCCACAGATCCCTCGCCAAGCCTCTCAGCAGTCTCCCTCAGCCTGAGGCACAACTCGGCGGCGGCGAGTAGTGCGTCCCTGCGGAGGCCCAGTGGCGTGGTGCCCGCGTGGTTCGCCTCGCCCTTGTACTCGCCGTCCCACCACGCCATCCCCTGTACGCCTTCGACGACGCCTATCGCCAGTCCCTCGCTGTGGAGCACGGGCCCCTGCTCGACGTGTAGCTCAAGGTAGCAGCCGACCTCCACCTCGTCGCTGCCGAGGTAGCCTATGCGCATCAGCTCGTCCTTCACCGTGGCGCCGTCGTCGTCGGTGGCGGCCCACGCCTTCTCCACGTCTAGCTGCCCGGTGTACACCATGCTACCCATCATATCTGGCTGGAACCGTGCACCCTCCTCATTGGTGAACGCTGCCACGACGACTGATCTCCCCGTCTCGATGTCCTGCTCGTTTAGAAGCCTTACTATCTCTAGGCCGGATAGCACACCCAGGGCGCCGTCGAAGACCCCGGCGTCCCTGACGGTGTCGAGGTGGCTGCCCACCATGACGGGAGCCTCGTCATGGTCGGTGCCCTCTCTGACACCGAAAATGTTTCCTATATTATCGATACAAACCTCCAGCCCCTCGTCCCTGAGCCACCGTGTGAAAAGGTCCCTCCCCTCCCTGTTAGCGTCGTTGAGAGACAGGCGGTTCACACTCTCACCCTCTCTCCCCACCTGCCCCATCTCCATTAGGGAGCTCCACAGCCTCTCACCGTCCACCCTTAGCCTCATCCCGGACCACCAAAAAGAGTATGCCTCAGCTAAGGTATGGGTTTTTTCATAAAAACAAGTCGCCTACGCCGGGGTAAGCCGTGAGCAGCCGTGCTGGCTACTCTTCCTTCTTCTTGAAGATAGTGAAGCCGCAGTTGCCACAGGTGTACCTGTCGCCATGGTCGGCCATGAAGTAGCCTCGGCCGCACCTGTTGCAGAATGGCCTCTTCCTCTCAAGCTTTCCGTCCTTGATCTCGTAGTGTTTGCTTACGGTATCGGACATGTTCACTCCTCCTATTTCTCCTCCTCCTCGGATCCCTCTGTTTTCTTATTCTCGGGCTTGGGCACAACAGCGGACATGTTACGCTCTATGATGTGCTTGGGCTCCACTCTGAGAGCCGTTTCGGGGTCCTCGTATATGTGGGCGACTCCCAACGTCGTCCTTGTCCCTGACCGGGTCTTCATCTCCCTGATGTAGACCTGGTTCAGCTCGACTCGCAGCTTCACCGCCAACTCTAACCTAACGCTGGATCTGCTCGGCGTCGAGGGCTCCTCCACCCTGAACTCGATCTCCCGTCTCTTGAACAGGGGGTTGGTCTCCGTCGATGTAATCGTCAGATTCAAATGTCTTCCTCCATCTCTGTCATGAAGTCCTTGGCCCATCTTCTCCGCTCCTCTGTCAATGTCACAACGACCATGCCTTCACCGGGCTGTCCGTAGACTATCACGGAGCCGATAGGCATCATTGCCATGAGAGGAAGGACCAACAGATCCTCTTCACCTTCAACAACAACCCCCAGCCTCTTTTTAAGGGTTATCGCGTCCCCCAGCACCCTCTGCGCCTCCGCCTTTATAGTGCTTGCCGGGTTGGTGACGGCGACCCTATCCCGGTGAAAATTGAACGGCTCCACCTCCCGCCTCATGACTCTATGATCCACTACGGCCAAATCCGGGTCTAGGCCGTGCCCGATGATGTAGAAGGTGACGTAGTCCCTCACGGTGGCGAAGCAGGGTGGCTTCTCCTCCTCTAAAATCCTCTCAAGGGCAACGACGTTATCCGAGACATCGCCTCTCAATAGCCTGCCTAGGGGCTTCTTCAGCTCTCCACGCATCTCGTAGGGAAGCCTCAGATCCTTGAAATCCGTCAGTTCCCGCGCCGCCTTACCTTATCTTGAGGGCGTAGTTGCCAGCCTCTTTGGCTTCAAGCTTCTCCGCGAGAATGCTGTTCTCCGGGTCAAGCACCACCAGTAGGCCTGAGTAGTCGTCGCTCAGCTTGGTGCCTTTGCAGATGGGGCACACGTTCTCGTCTGTTATGACCTTGCATGTACGGCAGGCTCTGGGCACTACTCTTCCTCCCGCTCCTCCTCTTCACCGGCGACCTCGGCCTTTATCCAGTCCAGCTTCCCCAGCATGGGCTGACGGGCCGTGACTCCTATCTTGCCGCTGCTCCTGCCTCGGGGGAAGCTCACCGCAACTATCCGGACCCTGAACACGTCCCCTCTGCTGATGGTTCTGCCGCTCTCCTTGCCCAGCAACACCCCCTGCCTCTCGTCGTAGCTAATGAAGTCGTCCATGAGCTGGCTCACGTGAAGTAGCGCGTCCACGGGCCCTATCCTGAGGAAGGTGCCGAAGTCGGCCACCTCCACCACCTCCCCCTCGATTAGCTCCTGTAGCTGGGGGAAGAATGTGAGTATCTCGAAGACCACCGGGTGGTGGGTGCCGCCGTCCCCCGGAATTATCCGGCCGTTGGGGTTCACTTCGAGCTCTATGACGCTGATGATGTAGCCAAGCTCCTCGTCCACCAGGCCCTCGTATTTGTTCCTCAGCTCGTGGTAGGCCGCGGCCTTGAGGGGCTCCCCGAACATGCTGGGGTCGATTCTTATTGTGTCCTTGAGGGTGATGAGGTTGAACATGGCTATGCCTCAGCTAGTACTGCGTGGGTTGATAAAAACATTATTGAAACTTGTCAAATCTCTATGAGCACCTCGAAGGAGTACTTGCTTATGATGCTGTCAAGGTACTCCTTCCACTCGTCCCCCACCGTGACCAGGACGTATATGCCGGCGATGTCGGCCCGCTGGTTACGAACCAGGTCCACCAGGGCCTTGACCGTCTCGCCGCTCCTGACGACGTCGTCTATGATGAGGACGCTGTCCTTCTTCTTTATTGCAGACTTTGGGACGTAGAGGCTCTTCCTCATCGCGCTCCCGCGCGGAATATAGGTCTCCTCGATGAACTCCTGGATGCCCACCTCCTTGGAGTCCTTGGCTACGAGGATGTCTATGTCGAGTAGCTTGGCCACCAACGTGGCGCACGGGATCCCGTCCACAGCCGCCGTGAGGACCTTGGTGACTCTCCGCCCAGCGAACTTCTCCATAGCGTAGTTGCTAAGTATCTTGAGCCAGGTGATCTCGCTGACCAGCGGCGTGTTGTCGAAGTACCCGTCCTCGTCGAACATGATGCGCTTCTTGAGGGCATCCTTTATGTTGGTTATCTCCGTGAGCTTCTCGTACAGCCCCTGGGCCCGGGAGTAGCTGGGGAGGACGTGGCCGCGCATGTACCTGCTCAGTATAGGCGGGCTCAGGCCCAGAACCTCCGAGAGCTCCTGGTAAGTGTGAGTCTCGCTAGCAACCTTCAAAAGGTCTGTGATCATCATTCGATACTTTAGTTCCCGGACTCTCGTTTCGGCCATGCTTTCCCTTTCCTTGATCCTCTTGGCGGGCCTGAGGGGATTCGAACCCCTGGCCAACGGCTTTCCTCGACCCTGGAGTCTTAAAAGGCCGATGCTCTACCTTGCTGAGCTACAGGCCCACACGTCTAAGGCGTTAACCAGTTTACATCAAATCCCTATATAACTTTTTTTCGATTTGCTCGATTCATTTAATATATATGTTTTTTAGTTAAAGAAGCCGTAGATAACGCTTATTAGACCGGTTTAAGGCATTCTGGTGCAGAGTTATGCGGCTGTGGTCTAGCCTGGCAAGATCTCAGCCCCCCAAGCTGATGACCCGGGTTCAAATCCCGGCAGCCGCACCATTTTCCCGCCGAGTGAGCGACTCATCTCTCCCCGCAGGACTTTTCTCGTATTTGCATGGTGGACCAATAGCTGATTTTATTCGAAGTCTGGTTTTCTCCCCGCGACCAGACCCCTATGTCGCTAGCGATACGTTTTAATAACTGTCTGTTAAACTATCAGATATGCCATATTGTAGAAGATGCGGAAGCGAGATAGACGAGGAGGCGAGGTTCTGCCCCAACTGCGGCACCGAGACGAGGGGAACCCGCTGGGAGGAAGTCACCGTCGCCGCCGACGATCTGGTCGGGCGCGTAAGGCGGCTCATCGCGGAGGGCAACGTCAGGAGGATAGTCGTCAGGAACGAGAAAGGCGATCTGCTGTTGGAGATACCGGTGACGGCCGTGGCCATCGGGGCTTTGATAGCGCCGTACCTGGCCGCGCTGGGGGCCATCGCCGCGATTGTTACCCGGGCCACCATCCACATAGAGCGCAGAGACGTCGAAGAGTAGCGCCTTTTCAACCTTTTTTATCTGGTTATTCTCGGCTCCTGGCTCGGGGCGTCTTTATGGGGCGGAAAATAGTGTCTCTGGGCCGTTTGATAGAGTCTTGATCTTGCATGTATCTTGTAAAATGACCTTTTCATGTTAATATGTGGTTTCACCGTACCGTTCAACGTTTTAACGTCCCAGGACGATGAGACAAACTTAACTGAGATGTTACAATAATAGGGGCGTAACGGGGATAACACTGCGCAGTGTTGATGTATTCTTACAAGGCAACGAGTAAATAGCATACAGGTATACTATGATTTTGCCCGGATGGGAGCGGAAGAAAGGCCGAAGAGGCGAAGGGCCTGAAACCGCGGAGCAGCAGGGATGGGCTTCAAAAGAGCAGGGCTTTGGCTCTGAAAACTGCATCCCCGCAGGCGAGAACGTCCGGGCGCTTTTCATTTTGGAGAAACCTTACAGCAAAAAACTGCTACATATAATTAGGTCTGCTCATAGAATAAATGAGGTATAGCAGAGATGTGGCTTTGGTTAGGAGTAATACTTGTCGTACTGGCGGTCATTGTGGTTCCATCCTTCTACGTCGTCCCCCAGTGGGAGCGGGTAGCCGTGATCAGGTTCGGCAAGATCGAGGAGATAACCGAGACAGGTCTGCACATGCGGATACCCGGAGTGGACAAGCTGCAACGCATAGACATCAGGACGCAGACTATCGACCTCATGGGCCAGTCGGCCATCACCAAGGACAACATCAGCGTGGTCATAGACGCCGTGGTCTTCATGAAGATCGAGGACCCTGAGAGGCTCATACTACAGATCCAGGACTACAGGATGTCGGTCAACAAGTACGCTCAGACGGCCATCAGGAACATCATCGGCACCTACGACCTAGATGTCCTGCTGGAGAACAGGGAGGAGGTAGCTGTGAAGCTCAAGGAGGAGATCGATCTACTGGTCAAGGACTGGGGCATAGATATCACCCGCGCCGGCCTCCAAGACATCAGCCTGCCCCCAGACATGAAGCGCGCCTTCGCCGTCCAGGCCGAGGCCGAGCGTGAGAGCAGGGCGATACAGATCAAGGCCAACGCGGAGCTTATGGCGAGCGAGAAGCTTAAGCAGGCAGCATTGAACATGTCGGACCCCAACGCCATGCAACTGCGCGTGCTGTCGACCATCAACGACGTCAGCAAGGACCAGAGCAACACCATCATCCTGGCGCTTCCCCTGGAGACGCTGAGGGCAGCCAGCATCGACGGGATAGCCGCGATGGCTTCCATCCAGAGCAAAGACTACCCTAAACAAGAAGGCTAGGAGCCCAGCCCAGCAAGGCTAGCGCGCCCAGGCCCAGACATATTTTCCAGAAGCTCGTCTTCTCGGCGTAGCCGATCAAGACACCGATCGAGAAGTAGCCCACGACTGCTGAGACTACCACGGCCATCACCGCCCCCGCGGTCACCTGGAACCCGTCTAACAGCATCAGTCCGAATCCGGCGGCGAAGCTCGCGGGTATGCTCATGAGGAAGGAGAGGTTGAACGACTCGTCGCTTCTGAGCCCCCTCATGAGCATGGCTGATGTGGTTATTCCTGAACGGGACAGGCCCGGTATTATCGCCAGCCCCTGTAGAACGCCAAGAGCCAGCGTCTCGGGCCATGTGATGCTGGACGCGTCCCTTTCCCCGGCAGCGTCCCTGCGCTTCTGCATGAGCCCCGTGGCGATGAGGGCCAAACCTGTCAAGGCGAGCAGCGCCTCGCCTATGGCGGTCGAGACGGTGAGGTAGATGAATATGGGTAAACCTACGGCTCCGGTGAGCCCGGTAATCACGAAGAGTCTCAGCCTCATGTCCCTATCTCTCTCCGTTGCCCCTGCGATGATGCTCCAAGACTCCTGCCTGTAGTAGGCTAGTGCGGCCAGCCCAGTGCCGAGATGGAGGAACACCGTCAGCCCAAGGGTCTCCGAGGGGTCGAGGCCAAGCACAGAGACGAGGAACAGCGTAAGGTTTCCCTCGCTGGAGACCGGGAGCCACTCCAAGACGCCCTGGATTATGCCTATCACGGCTGCCTCGATCGGTGAAACCATGGCTCTAAGGTTGATGCCCGTGAATAAAAGTGAATCATATAGCTGCCATAGCTGTGTCTCATAGGGCGCGTGGTTCATCAAACCAGATTCATGAGTATGCTTAATTACCCCGGCATTGTGAGTATTCAAGACTCTAGTTGAAGATAGTAGTGCTGTATGGCTCCAAGCCGAGTTCCAACAGCCAGGAGCTCGTTGATACCTCAGTCCGGCTGGGGCACACCGTTGTGGACGGCCCCACCGAGGACGTCTCCTCATGGGTGAGCAACGAGGGGTCGAGGTTCTGGGTCGGCCGCGAGGAGGTGACCGACGCCGACATCTGCTTCCTCCGCAGCTACGGCGGCGGCTCATGCGAGCAGATAACACGCCGCATAAGCCTCCTGGAGCACATGGAGTTCGCGGGTATCAAGGTCATCAACAGAACCTACCCCTTCAGGCGGGCCCGGGACAAGTACGCCACCCAGTACACCCTGCAGGCGAACGGCTTGCCAGTGCCCTCCACATATATGACCGAGAGCCTCGCCCGCGCCTACGAGACGACCACCGAGATGGGGGACGTCGTATACAAGCCCATCCTCGGCAGTATGGGCAGGGGCAGCATGAGGTTCCACGACACAGACCTAGCCTACAACGCGTACCGCACACTGGACAGGCTCCACCACCCGTTGCTCATCCAGAAGTACGTGCAGAACCCCGGCAGAGACATAAGGGTGTTCGTCATAGGCGGGGAGATCGTGGGCGCGGTCTACAAGTACCTGCCCGAGTTTTCATGGAAGAGCAACGTGGCCCAGGGCGGCAGGATGGTGGAGGAGCGCATGAGCGACGAAGTCTTGGAGCTGGGGCTACGGGCGGCGGAGGTAATCGATCTGGACTACTGCGGCGTAGACATACTGGAGGGCCCCGATGGCCCCGTGGTGCTTGAGGTTAACGCCTCCCCAGGGTGGCAGGGCATCAAACGAGCCACCGGCAGGGACTACGCCAGATTGATAGTGGAGTACGGAGTCTCTCAGGTTGAGTGACAGCCTATCCAAGATACCCATAAAGATCACCGTGATCGGCAGAGGGGAGGCGAAGGGCTACCTTAACAGGCTCACCGCCCCTCTGACGGTGCAGGAGATACTTAAGATTCTGCCCCTCAACACCAGGACCTCCCCAGCCATGGGATTCGTCTCCATCATAGTCGGCATAAAGAGAGGCGCAGAGAAGCCCGTCGATGAGGTCGAGGCGAGAACCATAGGGTACTGGCCCCGGGGAGACGCCATAACCATCTACCCGAAAGACACAAAGCCCTATGGGCCCGTGAACAGGATAGGCGTCGTGGAGGAAGGCCTGGAGCTGTTCAACGGGCTTAGAAGCCGCAACAGGGTAATAATAGAGAGATCCTAGTCGGTCTTCAGAGTGTAGACCTTGAGGTTCTGGCTCCTCGCGGCCAGCTCCAGCGTCCCGTTCTCCTCCAGGTTCCTGAGCATCTTCTTGGCGACGCTCACCTTCAGGTTGAACCTGGAGGCGACTCCCGTGGGCGTTATGGCCTTCATGCCTCTCAGGGTGCCCATCACCTCGTCGCTTGTCGCGTCGGGTATATCGACGGCGCCTATGATCTTGTCCCTCTTCTCCTTGGCTTTCTGGTCGTCCTTGTCCTTTGACGCCTGCTGTTTCTCCATCTTCTTCAAGCTTTTCTTGCCTGGCATGTTGTTTTCACCGTTGAAGGGGCTGTGTGTCCTTGATAAACCCTGCGTCTAGAAGTACTTCTTGAGCTCCTCGACGGTGAGGGCCTTGGATTCCTGTTCCTTGGTTATGTGGAGAACGTTCAGGTCCTCGGGTGCGAGCGTCTCGTCAGCTGCCTCCTTGAGGGACTCTACGGCGAGGGCCGTGGCCTCATCGAGGTTCATGCCCTTCCTGTACTGGTCGTGGAGCACCTTCATGGCCTTCTCGCTGTTGCGGCCGATGGCGTGGGCCTTGTGGCCGCGGTAGCTTCCGCTGGGGTCCGTGGAGATGAGGCTTATCCTGTGGCTGTCTACGCCCCCGAAGATGAGGCTGACGCCGAAGGGCCTCACGCCGGCGTTCTGGGTGTATGTCTGGAGGAGGTCGCCTACGCTGCTGGTGAGGCTCTCTATGTCCACCGGCTCGTCGTAGGTCATCTTGTTTCCCTGGGCCACGTACCTGGCCTGCCTGACGAGCACCCTGGCGTCGGGGCTCAGGCCGGCGATGGCGACGGCTACGTGGTCGTCGATCTGGTATATCTTCTTGCTGTTTATCGGGGCCGCGAGCCTGCTCTGCCTGGGCTCTATGGCGGCAAGGACGACGCCGTCGGGGCTCTTGACGCCCACTATGGGGCTGCCCCGCTTCACAAGCTCCAGAGCGTACTCGACCTGGTAGATGCGTCCTTCGGGGGAGAATATGGTGATGGCTCCGTCGTACTCTCTTCCACGTGACACCCTGCTCAGCCCTGTTTTACCTATTGGAACGTAGCCCCGGCTATTTAAACCCAAGGCTATGGTTACCGTCAAATAATCGAGGCGGGGAGTATCATAGGATAATCATGGTTGTGACAAACAAAGATAGGCTCCTGGAGATCGCCGTGGTGGGCGAGGTTGTTCACTCGGTGGTGGAGCCCAGCTATATGACCAACTGGGACAGCACCCCCACGGTGGGGTTAGGGAGGGGCGGCATAGTCTACAACGTGAAGCCTGGCGACCCGTGCTTCGGATGGGCGTGGGGTGAGAAGGTCGAGCCTGGTGTCTCAGCCGACGGAACCGGGGACGGCGGCGAGAAGAACAGCTTCCGGAGCTTCAGTTGCATCGGCAACGAGGCTAGGATCGTGGACGGTGAGGCGAAAGGCGGCTCCGGCGTCGTCGTCGGCAAAGTGGGCTACCTCCCCGAGGGAACGCACCACCTGGTTCTCTACTTCGATGAGAAGACCCTAGAGAAGCTGGCAATAGGCGACAGGGTGCAGGTTAAGGCATGCGGCGTGGGTCTAGAGTTTAAGGACCACCCCGGCGTCAGGGTCGTGGGGCTGAGTCCCCAGCTCCTAGAAAAGATGAGTCTCGGCGAGAGCCGCGGCAGGCTCACGGTTCCTGTGTCTAAGGTGATATCCCCGGAGTATGTAGGCCAAGGCAGTGGCGGCTCACCGGCTGAGTCCAACAACTGGGATGTCATGACTCAGAGTCCGGACGCCGTGGAGTCGCTGAAGGATCTGAGGCTGGGAGACGTGGTCTGCCTCAGGGACATACTGACGGCCTGGGGGAGGGGCTACTACGAGGGCGCCTACACCGTCGGTGTGGTAAGCTGCGGGGCCAGCGGAAGGATGGGCCAAGGAATAGGCGTTACCACCATAATGACCTGCAGGGACGGCGAGATCGAGCCTGTGCTGAATCCGGAAGCCAACATCGCCAACTACCTGGGGCTTGGGGGTGAATAAGCTGCTCAGGGACAACAGGGACAGGCTGCTGGAGATTGCCGTCCAAGGCGAGATAGTTCCCCCGTCTAGCAGGGGGTACAGGGCCCAGTGGGACGGCAAGCCCAAGCTGAGCCTCGGGATGGGGGGAATCAAGTACAACCTCAAGGTCGGGGACCCGTGCTTCGGGTGGGCCAGCGGAGACCACGTAGAGCCGGGCGTCACCATCAGGGGCAAGGAGAGGAAGAACCCCAGCGAGTGCGCCCTAGCGTACCTCGCGTGCATCGGCAATGAGGCTAAGGTGGTAAGCGGCGAGGCCAAGGGAGCCAAGGGGGTGTTCACGGGGCGCCACGCCGGCAGCGACGACCTAGTGCACTTCGACCAGGAGATCCTTGAGAAGCTGGCCATAGGCGACAAGGTGCAAGTGAAGGCGGTAGGCGTGGGGCTGAAGCTCCTCGACTACCCTGACGTCAGGTTGAACAAGTGCAGCCCCCGGCTGCTGGACAGCCTCGGCTTGGAGGAGAGGGACGGCATGCTTGTGGCGCCGGTCGTGAAGGAGATCCCGTCATTCCTCATGGGCTCGGGCATAGGCTTCTGGCCCGTCACGGAGCCCGTGGACTACGACATCCAGACCACGGACCCCAAGGCCGTGAGAAAGTATGGTCTGGAATCTCTTAGACTCGGCGACGTCGTCTGTCTACGGGACCAGCTCTGCGTCAACGGCCGCGGCTACTACAAGGGAGCGGTAACCATCGGTATCATAGTCCACGGCGCCAGCGACTACGCTGGCCACGGCCCCGGCGTGAACCCCATCCTCAGCACCAAGGAAGGCAGGCTAGGCTACGAGATGGTGGAGAAGGCCAACATAGCCGACTGGTGGGGCCTGAAGTAGCCATCTCCACTAACCCTATTTTTATCATATTATCCCCCATTTATATCCATGGAAAAGATCGAGATGCCTGAAGGCAGGCTCCTTCAGCCGGGGCCGGCGTCGCCGGTCGTGATGGCCACCTGCGTTGACAGGCAGGGCAAGGCCAACATCATCACTCTCGGCATGTACATGTCCATCTCCCACCGGCCGCCACAGGTATGCATCGGCGTGGCGCCTCAGCGCTACAGCCACGACCTAATCACGGAGACAGGGGAGTTCGTCGTCAACATGCCGCCCATCAGCCTCGAGGATGAGGTGCATTACTGTGGAACCGAGTCGGGCAGGAGGGTGGACAAGTTCAAGGAGACGGGGCTAACGGCCATCCCCTCCCTCAAGGTAAAGCCTCCCCGCATCGAGGAGTGCTTCAGCCACATCGAGTGCAGGGTGGTCCAGAGCGTCGTCTGTGGAGACCACACGCTCTTCGTGGGCGAGGTGGTGGCCGCCACCGCCAATAAAGGTGTCATGAGGGGCGGTGTCATCGACGTGCTGAGGGCAAGGCCGATAGTTCAGAAGAACCACGTCTACTATACGGTCACCGACGAGAAGGACTACCCTGATCCGCCCCGGGATATCCAGGGCTCGAACAATGGGCCGCCGAGGTAGGGCCTCTCTCTTCCGTACCTCTCCAGCGGCTTGGTCAGGTGCCGATGGGCGTCCCTGTCGGGGATATATGTCCCGGGCTTCAGCCGCCTGGGCTTGGCGACCCTTATCTTCTGCAGTGAGTCGTCCCTGTATCCACATTTCTTGCACCGGAGCCCCTGATCTGCTCCCATGGACTCGGTGCCGCCGCCGCACTCCGGGCACCTTGGGTTCCTGAGAGAAACCTTCTTGGCGAGCCCCAGCACCTCCAGCTTCTCCGCGTTCAACGTGAGCCCCGGGTTCATGGGGCGCACGCCTCCGTACACCCTCACAGTGTCCCCGGGGATTAGCCGCCTCACTATCTTCCTGAAGCTCCCGGTGGGCTCGTAGGCGGCGCAGTCCGCCTCGCCCGACACGTCCCTCACCCTGAAGATGACGTGGCTGCCGGAAATGGTCTCAGGGACAGACGACACCCCCCCCTCGATGATCGCGGGGTTGTACGGCGTGAGGCCGCTTATGGGCTCTGTGGACGCGAAGTGGGCGTCCGTTCCCTGGTTGCTCCTGTATATCATCCACCGCTCCACGGGCTCCAGCTCCTCGACGAGACCATAGGCTTCGTAGACAGCCTCGGGGGACTCGCCTCTGACGCCGTAGAGGACCGGGTCGGGCCCGTGCGGCGTGATGAGGGGGCTCCCCTTCTCGTCCACGTTGTTAAAGGTGCCTCCTCTGGTGGCCTCGTCCATCCTCCTCACCGACGCCGGGTCCACCCTCCGGGGTGAGCCCCAGTTTTCAGGTGTCCGGTATGTGATGAGCTCGTAGGTGTGGTCACCGCGGAGTGCACCTCCCACGGCCGCGAGGGCGCCGATGACGCCACGTCCGTTCTTCCAGGCATAGGCGTGCATCCCGTAGTCCCTGATGAGTTCCATGGCTTCCTCCCTCTCGACTATCTGCTTAACGACTTTATCTGAAAAGACCTCGACCTGCTCCGGGACCTCGCCGGTGTGGAAGACTGCTCCCGGGTTGGTGTTGTCGCAACCGAACCGCCCGTACCTCTCCACGAGATCAAGGGTGAGTCTGACCGCGTCGTCCATCTGCCCTTCATTGACCTCGACCCTGAGGCAGACCGCGGCGTTCCCCCGTGTCTTCCAGGGCGTGTTGGGGTTCAGCCTCAGCAGAATGGGGTAGTCGAGGAATCTGGCGCCAAGCCCCAGCAGACGCTCCGCTAGCACCGCCGCCAAGTAGGTTGTGCACCCGCCTTCCGGGCTGTCCGTGTCGTCCAGGCCGATGTGGAGCCTCAACTAGAGTCGAAAACTGCTATGGGCTGGATTGTAAAAAGGTTGCTAAAAATAGGATGGGGGTTAGACCACGATCATGGTCAGAGTGCTTCGCACCTTGTCGAGGCGGCGGATCTTCCAGCTTATGATGTCTTTGAGCTCCTGCATCGTCTCCGTCTCGATGCGGGCGATGATGTCGTATACGCCGTAAACCATGTGGGCCTCCTTGACTTCTCCGATCTCTTTCAGGCCCTTAAGTACCTCGCTCTCTGCCCCGATCTCAGCGTTTATCAGGACGAACGCCGTTGCCAAAACTTGCACCGAGATAACTTGAGTTTTAGGGGATTTAAAAGTTATCAGAGACAAGGGCCTCAAGGTATTTTATGGTGGTATGGAGTTGCCTACGCTGAGGATTAACAACCAGGAACAGGAGGCCAAGTTCATACTATTCAACTTGGACGGCCCCCTGAGCAAGGCGCCGCGGAGTGAAGACCTAACAGTGGCGGCGGTGGCCCTCTACCAGCACGGCCACCCGTGGCACAGGGCCCGGGAACTTTCCCGGATCATCTACGCCGAGGCCGACGAGATCCAGAGACTTCACTATATTCCCCGGTTTTTCCTCGGGGTCAGGGAGGCCCTCGAAAGGCTGAAGTCCACTGGGTTCAGCCTCGGGGTGGCCACCAACGGCGAGGCTGGCCTTGCCCGGGGGTGCTGGATAAAATGGGCTCCCTCGAGCTCTTCGACGTGGTGGTGGAGGCCGACATGGTGGACGACGGAAAACCCGCCCCGGACATGATACTCAAGGCTTGCGAGATGGCCGGGGCCTCGCCTGAGAAAACCGTGTATGTCGGAGACCAGCCCACGGACGCGCAGGCGGGCAGACGCGCTGGTGTGGCGTTGGTCGTGGGAGTGGGTGGCGCCGAAATGCTGGACGCCTGAGCAGACGCCGTGCTGGACTCTGTGTCCGAGCTAAAAACAGCATAACCGGTGATAATCCAAGGAGTCTCCCGACAGTTTAAACCAGGAGAGAAATCATGTCTGCCATTTATCGCTGGTGTAGTAGATGTCAGGGGTCTTTATCCTGAAGGGCTTCTTCCCCTCCGCCACCCGCATCACGTTGTCGATGGCCACCTCAAGCATGTACCTGAGGGCCCCCGGGGTTGAACCTATGTGGGGCGTCATCGCCACGTTGTCCAAGCTCCTGAGGGGGCTGTCCTTCTCCAGGGGCTCTGTCTCGTAGACGTCGAGGCCGGCGCCGCTGATCTTCTCCTCCTTCAACACCTTGATCAGGGCTTTCTGGTCCACCACGGGGCCCCTCGACGTGTTGATGAGTATTGCCGTTGGCTTCATGAGACTGAGTTCTTTTTCGCCCACGAGGTGATGAGTCTCGTCGTTGAGGGGCGTGTGTATGGTCACCACGTCTGACTCCTTCATCAGGGTCTCCATGTCTACGAGCCTTCCGCCGAATTGCTCGGCTCGGTCGGGTATGATGTAGGGGTCGCAGGCGAGCACTCTCATGTTGAACGCGTTTCTACCTATCTGGGCTACCCTGCTCCCGATGGCCCCTAAGCCGATGATGCCCAAGGTGCCTCCGCGGATCTGTACCTGCCGTTCTTCGTGGTATCTGGCCCAGCCGCCGTCCCTGAGGAGACGGTCGTGGGCGGATATCCTCCTCGCCACGTCCAGCACGAGTCCGAAGACCAGCTCTGCCACGCTGTTGGCGTTGGCCTCGGCCACGTTGCAGATGATGACCCCGTTGGCGGCGGCCGCGTCCACATCTATACGGTCGTAGCCGACGCTCGTCGTCTGGATCATCTTCAGCCGCTTGGCGTTGTTGATGACCTTCGCGGACACGGGGGCCCCCGTGATGATTATGTCAACGTCCTCAGCCTTCGCGGCCAGGGCATCCTGATCCGTTTCCCTCGTCAGATGGACCTCGGCCTTCTCCGCCAGCGCCTGGTAGTTCTTGGATTCCTCGACGTTTTGGGCCCATCTTCCAGCAATGAAAAGAATCTTCATGGTTATCCTATGGTTTGATACATAATATATTATCTTATATGACAGAGTTAGGCAGGGTACGTGGTTGTGAATGGTGCTGCTTGGTGAGTACCTTACCGTCTCAGAGATGGTGGCCGTGGAGATGAACTCGGAGTACCTCGGCGTCTCGACTCAGATGCTCATGGAGGCGGCCGGTAAATCGGTGGCCGACGAGACGGCTAGGCGCTTTAAACGGGGCTCTAGGGTGGTGGTCGTGTCGGGGCTCAGCGGCAACGGCGGCGACGGCTTCGTGGCCGCCCGCCACCTCGCTGGCATGGGCTACGAGGTGGAGGTGCTCGTACTCGGAGACCCAGTGGACATCAAACATGAGAACACCCGCGTCAACTACGGGGCCATAAGGAACATGAGCTCCAGCGTCGAAGTCACCGTGGTCAAGGACTCTTCCCAGATACCGGAGATCAAGGCCGACGCGGTGATAGACGGACTCATAGGCACAAGCATGCACGGGACTCTGCGGCCCCCTTATAAGGAGATGGTGCAGGCGATGAACGCCGCCGAGGCGTACAGGATAGCGGTGGACGTGCCCACGGGGCTCGTCGCGGACACGGGCGCCTCCTACGGCGAGTGCGTGCACGCCGACCTCACGGTCACCTTCCACAAGCCCAAGAAAGGCTACGAGGGCAAGCCCAAGCAGGCGGGGGATATCATAGTCGCCTCCATAGGGATTCCGCCGGAGGCGGAGCTCTACACGGGGCCGGGGGACGTGGCCATGGTCCACCCCGAGAGGAAGCCCGACAGCCACAAGGGCATGCACGGCGCCCTCCTCGTGGTGGGGGGCAGCGAGACCTACTCGGGGGCCCCCGCCCTCACCGCCATGGCCGCGTACGCCGCCGGTTGCGACCTTGTCTACGCGGCGGTCCCCGAGACGGCCGCGGGGGCGGTGGCCGGGTTCAGTCCCAGCCTCATAACGGTGAAGCTCGAAGGCAAACGCCTTACCCCGAAGAACCTTGAGACGGTCAAGCCGTTCCTCGACAGGGTGGACGCGGTGGCCGTGGGGCCGGGCCTGGGCCTTCACGAGAAGACCGTCGAGGCCTACACGCAACTACACGACGCCGTCCAGATGAAGGGGCTCCCTATGGTGGTTGATGCAGACGGCCTAAAGGCGTACGCCCAGACCATGCCCGGGATAGAGGCGCCTCTGGTGTTCACCCCCCACAGCAGGGAGTTCGAGATCCTGACCGGGAAGAAGGCGGAGGGGGGCTTCAAGGAGAAAGGGGCCGTAGTAGAGAAGGCGGCAGTGAAGCTGGGCGCCGTGGTGCTGTTGAAGGGTAGCGTGGACGTTGTTAGCGACGGCAGTTGCACCCGGTACAACTGGACCGGCAACCCGGGCATGACCGTCGGCGGCACAGGAGACGTCCTCACCGGCCTAACCGGCGGCTACATAGCAATGGGCGCGGAGCCTTTCAAAGCGGCTTGCACTTCGGCGTTCATCAACGGCGTAGCCGGCGACAGGGTGTACGAGGAGAAGGGCTACCACCTCCTGCCGGAGGACCTAGTGGCGATGATCCCCTACGTCGTCGAGGGGTGCCTAAGGAAGTAGGGGCTGGGCGTTCCTGTCCAGCATGGCGGATACTCTGTCCAGCGGTATCCGCAGGTCCTCTTGGGTTGCGTATCTGTTCAGGTTCATGATCATGTCAACGTAGAGCCTCTGCCTGACCCACGGGTAGTCGGTGCCGAACACCATCCTGTCCATGACGCCCAGATTCAGCGCAACTAGGAGGTCCCTCCACAGCATGTAGAGGAAGCTGGGGTGGTCTACGTCGCCGTAGGGCCAGCTTATGTCGCACCAGACGTTCCTGTGCTTCCTGCATACGTGGAGGGTCTCCTCGGCCCGCGGGTAGCCCAGGTGGGCTAGCACGATCTTCAGCTCGGGGAAGCACTGGGCCACCACGTCGATCTGCGCCGGGTCCGTGTGCTTCAGATAGTCGTAGGCGTCCGGCATCCCGGCGTGGTGAAACATCACCGGCATCCCTATGCTCGACGCCGCCTCGTAGACCTTGAACGCGTGGGTGTCGTCGGGCGAGTAGCCGTCGCTACACGAGTACAGCTTCAGGCCGAAAAGGCCAAGCTCGTTCCTCTACCTGAGCACCTCCTCGGCGGCGCCCATCCTAGTGGGGTCCACGTAACCGAACTCTATGAACCGCCCCGGGTCCTGGGAGACGAACGCGGAGACCTGCTCCGGGCTCGTGCGGCGGTCGCTGAGGACCACCGCCTTGTCTATACCCGCCTCCTGCAGGTCGGCCTGGAACTCTTCGAGGCTGACCGTGACGACGGTGGGGTTGGCGGGGTCGCTGTACTCGGTGATGCTTATGTGGCAGTGATAATCTACCTTGGGCAGAACGGAGCGTGTCGCGTCCATCTTTCCCCGTGTCATGAGAAGCGAGCCGCTGTGGGAAGACGTACTTTGTGATCGTGCTTCACGGTATAAAAGAGGGTCCGCTGTTCCCTTGGATACGCCTGGAGGTGAGGGTTGATGCTGCAGTCCGGGCCAACGGTTAAATCAGCATTCATCGAGGCAATAGCCTTAACACCTACTTGGGACAAATCAGTCTCGGTCATAGACTTGGTCGATGAGTACCCCGGTGAGCCGCCTTTCATCCAGACCTACCGAGATATGCTTGAGGCGATGTACGAGGCCGTGGGCGGGGACGACGGCAGGTTCCTGGTGCTGGCGCTGGCCCTCCAGAGGGACATCATCGACGCCACGCTGGACACCGTCCTATCCAAGATAAAGACTCAGGACAACGAGGAGATGGTCCGGAGCCTCATCCAGCAGTTCATCGAACTAAACAAGGGCGAGCTGGAGCCAGCTAGACGAAATACGTGACGATCATGTAGAGCCCCGCAAGGATCAGCACCGCCGCGTTGATCTTCTTCATCCAAGGCAGGACCCCCATGAGCCTCCCGTGCACGTAGCCCTTCGAGTATGTGAGGGCCAGCGTGAGAGGCACCACCACGGCCGAGGCACCCAGCCCGTAAACCAAGAACGCCGTCAACACCTCCAACGGGCCGCCGGCCGTGGACGACTGGAGAACCAGCAGTATGAAGACTGGGAGGCTGCAGGCGAGGCTCGCCGCGCCGTAGCCCACGCCGTACAGGAAGAAGCTCCTATAGCCCGCCTTCCGGGGCGCGGCGAAGTTGACGGCCGGCATCCTGTTGAAGACGCAGCTGAACCCGGACGCCAAACCGATGAGCACAAGCAGCACCCCGATGAAGGGCGCGACGTACCCGAGCCTCGACGACACCCGGTTCAACGTGAACGACGGGAGTAGCCCTATCACCAGGAACACGGCTAGGAACCCCGCGACTACGGTGAACGCGAACCCGAGGGACGCGCCGACGCCTCTATCTTCCTCGTCGAGGTTCATGTAGTAAGCTATGTAGGACGGAAGCATGGGCAGCGCGCACGGCGCCAGCACCGCGAGCACCCCCGCGGTGAAAGCCACACCTAGGCTAGCCAGCTCCATGTCCATCAGCCATAACTCTTCATCAGCTGCTCAAATTGGTTTAGGGTCGTATAGTGGCCTCGGTACCGTATGACCCCCTCCTCGTCCACGAAGAGTATGGTGGGTATGGCGTTCGTCTGGTATATATAAGCCACCTCGCTGGAGCTGCCGAAGCTCCACGTGATGCCCTCGGCCTCCGCCAGCTGTCTCAGGATGCTGCTGTTGTACCTTGAGTCTATGTTGATGGTGATTATCTCGATGTTCGGGTACTCGTTCAGCTCCTTCAGCACCTTGAGCTGCTCCCAGCAGGGCGCACACCACGGCGCCATGAAGTCCACCACCAGCAACTCGCCCTCGTAGCCGCTGAACCTGACCGATCCGCCGTCCACCAAGGGGACCTCGACGTCTGTGACCAGGTAGCCCGTGGTGATGCCTTCTTCATACGTTGAGTCGCCGCCTCGGCTGAAGTAGAGATACGAACCTGCTGCCCCGACCATCAGCACGACGACCATTATGAGGGCGTGTCTTCTGGATAGACCTGACATTCCTAGTGTTTTCGCGTCACCAAGGCTAAAAAAGGTGATGAAACTGGCCTACCTTCTCTCGGCGGCTCCCCCGAGGTAGATCCCGGCTCGGAGCGCGTTGATGGCCGTCTGGTAGTCAGAGAACTCGCCCCTCATGGTGCGGCCCTCCACACGCTTGAAGCTGGGGATCAACGAGACCAGGTCGCATATGGTCGAGGACGTGAACCTTATCTTGACCTCGACGGGCTCCTCCACTCGCCTAGGCTCGGGGAACGGCTTCGACAGCGCCTCCTTCACCTTCGCCGTGATGAGCCTCCCGGACTCCTTGGGGTGCAGACACTTGGCGCTGTATCTGCCCACCGCCCACTTGACGGCCGCTGTGGTGATGCCGGGCACGAAAGCCTCGGCCTCCTTGGTGACCGCGTAGTCCCCGGCGAGGAACACCGACGGGACTCCGTAGAAGCCGGCCAGCGCAGAGTTCAGCCCGAACTCCCCCGTCTCCCGCCCGTTTATGAAGACGCCGTCCACGGCGCTCCCCGAGATGGTGTGGCACATGACGCCGTTCTCGGTGCCCTTCATGCTGTGGTAGCCCACGTATAGGGCGGCGTCGAAGCCTTCGTCGATACCCTCCATCATGCTGTTGGGCTTCGGGCTGCCCCTGACGAGGTACGCAGCCTCATGCACGTCCTCGGGCCTCATGTTTCGCATGCCGCCGTGGGCGTCAGAGACCAACACCTCCTTGACGCCGGCCGCCAGCGCGCCCTCCACGGCCGCGTTGAGGTCCCCCACCATCAGCTTTCGGGCGAACGCGTACTCGCTGTTGTTCCTGTCCACCTCGGCCCAGTCAACGATCCCGCTTATCCCCTCCATGTCAATGGAGATCAATACTTTACCAGGTTTTGACATGGATAACACATACCCTGCGTGCTTGTAAGGCTTGCTGGCCGAGGCTCTGGGCGGCGGAAAACATGAACCAGTGTTCTGTTTCACGAATCCGTTTATAATATAAATTTACCACAACGACTCAGTCTCAACAACGGCGACAGGTGTCAGATATTTCCACGTTTCTGGGGATCTTCGAGGACGAGTCCGAGGACACACAGATACCAGAGGGTAAGCCGCTAGCCGCCTTGAACAGCGAGGAGGAGTTCTTCCTCCAGCAGATGAAGGACCTCAACGTAAAGAGGGTGCTACCCAAGTTCACGCCAGACGGCATAGCCTACGGCGAGCTAGCTTCCCTACTGACCTACTACGACAGCGATCAGATGAGGGCGCTCCTCGAGTCCCTGGCCCAGAAGGGGTACATAAAGAAGATCAACTACGGCACCGTGGCCCTGTGCCCGAGTTGCTACAGTCCCGTGGTCATGATAGTGCTGTCCTGCCCCAGGTGCGGGTCCATGAAGATCACCAAGAAGGAGGTCATCAAGCACAGGGCCTGCGGCTACACCGGCTACGCCGAGGACTACTTCGACGGCATAGACTGCCGCTGTCCCCTCTGCGGCACAGAGTATGACCCGGCGGGGCACCATGACCCTGACGCCGAGGACGAGGCCGGCTTCACCGTAGCCGAGTCCATGTACGAGTGCGACGGTTGCGGCGCCGTATCCGGGAAGCCCTCAGTCACCTATAACTGCATCAAGTGCAAGACGAAGTTCCAGAGCAAGGACATCTGCTTCGAGAACCCCAAAGGCTACGAGATGATAGGCCCAGACAAGCCAGTCCCACCCGAGGAGGAGAGCCAAGAATCGGTACACCTAGCCGTGGAGGAGGAGCCGGCCACCCCCGACGAGACAATAGAGACAGAAATAGAACGGCTTGATAGCCTCAATAAAAAGATGTTAGAAAAGGAGCCGGAGCCGGAGCGTTACACGGAGGAGCAAAGTTGCGTGGAACCGGACTCCATGCTTTTCCCGGATGAGACGGCATACGAGGAAGAAGAAGAAGCCGAGGATTTCCAGATAGAGTACCCGGAGCCCGGCGAGACGCTTGAGCCGGAGCAGGAGCCAGAGCCTCAGCACGAGTTTGAAGAGGAGGCGATAGAGGAGCCCACTGAGCCGGCGGCCGAGGAGGAGCCCGAAAAGAAGAAGAGGCTCTTCGGCGGCCTCTTCTCGAAGAAGGAGAAGAAAAAGAAGCCCAAACCCGTCGAGAAGACGCCCATGCGCGTCGAGCGTGAGGTGGTGCGGAGAAACGAGACCTCGATACTCCTCATAGAGCAGAACGAGGAGAAGGCGAAAAAGATACTGGAGAGCCTTGAGAGGACTCGGTTGCATAACGTGGAGGTTCGTCACGCCTTCACGGGGAGGCTGGGCCTCAGAGAGCTCCGGAGAGAACACGACGCCATCATACTGGACGCCGAGCTTGACGACATAGACCCGAAGCTGATACTGCTGGAGATGGTGCGGTGGAACATCGAGACCCCCGTCATAGTGATCTGCGGGGACCTAGCGAAGCTGAAGAGCTACAGAGGGTACAAGCTGAGCAGAGCAGAGTTCATCGACCCGTCAGAGAAGTCGATCAAGCAGATATCGGTGATAGTAAACGAGCTGATGTCCTGATAAACCTATTTTTTCATGCCCTTGGGCATCTTAAAGAGTATCGGGGAGCCGCAGTAGAGGCAGAGCATCGTCTTGGGCACCACGTGTTGACAGTTCTCGCAGACGGTGAGAGCGCCGTCGTCTTCGTCGTCCTCGGGCGTCTCCGTTGCAGCCTCGTAAACTAGTTCCTGTGTCATATTCACCAAGGTCACGAAGGGTCTCAGACTTTTAAGTGAAACGGATCGATTTCACCGATAGAGATCGGTGAAAGTGAAGTGCTCCACGTGAGACACTCTTATAACCTGACGTAAAGATGAACCACACATGAAACCCAAGCCCATCCATGACCCCACCAAGGGCAGGCTGCGGGTCGCCTGCTTCGC
>CAZBUI010000014.1:0-21505 GCA_964495055.1 uncultured Candidatus Bathyarchaeia archaeon
CGCGCCGAGGAGCCATTCACCGGCGACGGCTACATCTACGACCAGGGCAGCTATGTGGTCCCCCTCGCCCAGCCCAAGATGGGCCTCATAAAGACCCTCCTGGGCAGGACGCGTTTCCCCGACGACAGCTTCACCCGGCAACCCGACGGCTCGCCCCACCGGCCCTACGACACGGCCACCGACACGCTGGCCGAGTTCATGGGTGTAGCGGTACACCCCGTTGAGCGCATCACCGACGTCGAGCTGGAGAAAGTAGAGGAACGCAGACAGCCTGTCGGCGTCGTAGACGATTCCAGCGAGGTGGGCTACCTCCTCGACACCCGGCTCAACCAAGCCTACAAAGCGGTGAACCTCCTCCTCAACCAAGGCGTCCCCGTGAGACGCGTCACGGAGCCCCTGTTCGCAGGCGGCTCGGAGCTGCCCCCAGGCTGCTTCATAGTAGACCCCGGCCACAAGGAGAAGGTATCCGCGGTGGCCGAGGAGACTGGCGTGGACTTCCACGCCCTGCAGGTGCTGGAAGCCGAGACCAGGCCTGTCCGGCGCCTCAAGGTGGGCATGTACCAGCGTTACTGGGGTGGCAACATGGATGAAGGCTGGACCAGGCTATGCCTCGAGCAGCACTGCTTCTCGTACACCACCCTGATGGACAAGGACATCTTCGAGGGGGACCTCTCAGAGTACGATGTCATAATACTGCCCCACGACCCACCCGTCATGATAACAGGCGGCGACGAGCTCCAAGAGTGGTGGAAAGAGAACAGGCCCGAATACCCGCTCCCCGAGTACCCGCCCGAGTACCGGAGCGGCCTCGGCGACGAGGGCAAGGAAAAGCTCAAGGCGTGGGTGGAGCAGGGCGGCACCCTGGTCTGCCTTGGCGAGGCAGGACTGTACGCCATCGACGCCCTAGGCCTCAAGGTGGCCGACAAGCTGAAGGGCCTTGACCCCAAGGAGTTCCATTGCCCCGGCAGCACCGTACACATACTCGTTGACACGTACAACCCCGCCGCCTACGGCATGGAGGAGGACGCCCTCGCCCTCTTCTGGGGGAGCCCCGCCTACAAGATACTGCCCAACCCCGACAACCACAGATACCAGGTCGTCGCCAGCTACCCAGAAACCGACATCCTGGAATCGGGGTGGCTCATAGGAAAGGAGCACCTAGCCAACAAGGTGGCCGTCCTCAGGGCCGAGGTGGGCGAAGGCGCGGCCCTGCTACTCGGGCCCAGGGTACAGCACAGATGCCAGACCAACGGAACCTTCAAGCTCCTCTTCAACAGCCTACTAGGCTAACCCCTTTTTCTTTAAAAATAAGAAGGCTCACTATGACAACGAGAAACTAGCCCACCTACCCTACGTCGTCGAACTCTTCGCCGTTGGTCTTCACGCCTTTTAGGTTCTGAAACTCCGGATCAGCGCCTCATCTCGACGAACTCCTAGCTCAGCCTCACGGACAAGCTGGCCCCAGCTTGTTCTTGAAGGCATGTGCCTCCTCGAGAAGCTTCTCGCTAAGCCTGCGGTGAAGTTCATGGATCTTTTCCTCGCTCATCGTCTCACCTCGCCCATGCTCCCAGGTTTAGCCCCCTCGGTGTCATAAACCTCTGCACCGTGTTTCTCGATGCAATCTATGCAGTTCCCGTCGGTGAATGAGCCGCAGTATCTGCAGAACCTGGCGCCGCATATCCTGCACGTGTAGAGCTTGCCTGTGCTCTGACCGCATATCTCGCATTCCTCGAGCATAAAGACACCAACATGGCTCTAAACCAGTAATTGGCGGGTCAGGTAGCCCGGATAAAACTCTATCATTGCATCGAAAGGTGCGGAGCAGGATGTTGCAAATATTTTTGCGTTGAAAATGTGGAGATCTATGGAAATACTGCGGCCTCGGAAGGCCATCGATTTAATATTTACCTGTTAAAAATATTCGTCCACCTTACATTCTTTTGCGTGATGTCATCAAAGCGGAGTAATAGCAGATATATTGTAGAAAAACTATTATATTATAGTTATAACTATAGTAAATCGGTGTTTGAATGGGGTCAGAGACACAACTCATCCCCACCTCCAAGAGAGTCGCGTTGATGAGCGTGTTCACCGCCCTCGTCTACATAACCACCTCCATCTCAGTTCCCATGCCGTCGCCCCTCGGCGTCTGGCACATGGGCAACCTCATCGGCTTCCTCGCCGCCATACTGTGCGGCCCAAACATAGGGACCTTCGTCTGCGGCGTCGGCGCCGGCCTCTTCGACCTCTGGAACCCCCTCTGGGGCAGCAGGTTCATAATCTACTTCCCCGGGACCATGCTCATCAGGGGCAGCATGGGCTACCTCATAGGCAGGATAGCCTACGGCCAAGAGGACTACGTCAAGTACTCGGTGGCCGCAGTGCTCCTCGGCCACGTCTGGAAGAACGTTGGCTACTTCCTCTACGACTACGTGCTCTACGGCGCAGCCGCGTTCCTAGACCTCACCACCCTCTCAGCCAAGAGCGTCTTCGAGATCATACTCACCCTCGCGGTGCTGGCGGCGGTGAGGAGAAAAATGGGCGTCACCTACCTCGTAGAGGAACAGAGATGAAGGTAATAGACGCACACACCCATCTAGGCGACTTCCCTGTCTTCGGAGAGTCCATAGACCTAGAGGGGCTCCTCGCCCTGATGGATGAGTATGACATAGAGAAGGCGGTAGTGTCCGCCCTCCCCAACTCCCTCACCCGCGAGGCCATCGAGAAGCATCCTGATAAGTTCGCCGGGCTCGTTAGGGTAAACCCCCACGATGCCGACGCGGCCGCCCAAGCAGAGGAGGCCATAGCTGACCAGAGATTCAAGGGGATAAAGCTCAACCCCCTCTTCAACAACTTCCTGCCGGACAGCCCCCTCGTCGACCCCATCATGGAGGTTGCCGCCAAGCGCAGGGTGCCGGTGCTCATCCACAGCGGCCACCCGCCATGGAGCCTCCCATGGAGCTTCGAGCGGCTGGCGGACCGCCACCCCGACGTCACCATAGTGATGGCCCACATGGGCCACGGCCACATAGTCTACATAAACGGCGCCCTAGATGTGGTCGAGGACCACCAGAACATCGCCGTGGACACCGCCGGGATGACCATGCACGGCAAGATCAGGGAGGCCGTGGAGCGCCTCGGCGACCGCCGCGTCATGTACGGCAGCGACACCCCCCTGGGGCACCCTGCCTGGGAGATGCCCAAGGTGCTGGTCTCGGGCCTAGACGAGGAACAGCTACAGAGGGTGCTCCACGATAACGCCGAGGCCATATACGACATGTAAGGCAGCCGGCGCCAGGGTCCGCCTGAGAAACCTGATATTCTCGTCCCCTCACTTAATATGGATTCAGGTTGAAGCGAATCTTCGCAGATCCGTTCAAGGCGCCGGGCAGATGGTATAAAGGCAACGTCCACGCCCACACCACCCTCTCCGACGGCACCCGTACCCCGGAGAAGCTCGTCGAGATACACAGGGACGCCGGGTACGACTTCCTCTCCGTGACGGGCCACAGTGTGGTAACCGACACCCGGGGCCTGGGGAGCCCTGGCTTCCTACTGGTCCCTAGCTAGGAGATATGCGTGGGCAGGCCTCACGCGGGCACCCTCTACCATCTGGTGGCGCTGGGCGTGGACGAGACGCTGCCGTTCACAGACTTCGACAGGAGTCTCGACCCCCAGCGGGTGGTGGACCACATCAACGAGGTCGGCGGCATACCCATCTTGGCTCACCCCTACTGGTCGGGCCTCAGCCACCGCGACATGATGGAGCTGGACAGGTACCATGGCGTCGAGATATACAACACCAGCTGCATGTACGAGCGGAACACGGGTCTCAGCGCCGTACACGTTGACGGTGTGTTGGCGGCGGGTAGGCGGCCCACTATATACGCGGTGGACGACCACCACGGCGCCGACAGACCTACCATGCCTCTAGACGCCTGCGGCGCATGGATAAGCGTGAAGGCGAAGTCGCTGAGCCGCGGCTCCATAATGAAGAGCATCAAGGAAGGGCTCTTCTACAGCAGGCACCGGCCCCGAGATAAAGAACCTGGTCATAAGGGACGACGGAGTCATATCCGTCGAGTGCAGCCCCGTCAAGACCATCGGCTTCGTCTCCACGCCCAGCCTCGGCATGGTGTTCCACGCCATGGACGGGCCCCTCACATCCGCGGCTTACCATGGACACCCCGGGGAATCATACGTCAGGGTGGCGGTCATCGACTACGGGGGGGGGCCGCGTGGACCAACCCCATATACAACGAGGGGTGAGCGCTGCAGCTACACGTCTACGCCGAGGAACGTCTTGACCAGAACCCCCACCATGAAGCTGAGCGCCGAGACTCCGAGGCTTATCCCGGCCATCTCCGCAAACTGCTTCCGGAAGCTCAGGTCTTGGGCTACAGAGACGTAGTAGTTGAAGACTATGATGATGAGCACCGCCATCAGCAGCGTCACGGGCAGGCTCAAAGCGTAGCTGTCGAACGCGAAGAAAGGCGCCACAAGGAAAAACACCGTGAGCACGTACGCTGCCCCAGTGTAGAGGCTGGCCTTCAAGGCGTTCTCGCCTCCCTCCGCCCGGGTGCTCAGATACTCGCTGGCCCCCATGCTCATGCTCGCCGCTATGCCCATGATGAGGCCGCTCAACGCGATGAGCCGGTTGTTCTGGAACGCGAAGCTAAGCCCCGCCAAGGTCCCCGTCAGCTCCACGAGGGCGTCGTTGAGCCCCAGCACTATGCTGCCCACGTACCTGAGCCTCTCCTCGTCTATCATGGCTATGAGCCTGTGCTCGTGTTCCTCCTCGTCCTCGATGAGCCCCTCGACGCCAGGCATGGAAGCGAGGCTGCCGTACGCCTCCTGGGCCATCTCCTCCCCAGTCTCCATTAGCTTCACCGCGAAGGTGAGCCCCAGCACCCGGGCAAGGAAGACGTACCAGAATATCTTCATCTGGTTGGGATCCAGCTCCTCGCCCGTGAGTTCACCGAGAAAAGTGTAGTGTCTGAGCTCGTCCTCTGACATCTGGGCGAGGACATCCCTGTTCCCTTCGTCGTCCATCATCCGGGAGAGCCGCCTGTATACGTGGTGGCTGTCCAGCTCGTTCTGCTGCTCGACAAGCAACCCGTTCCTCTGCTCCATTGTAAGCTCCGGGTTCATCAACTAACGTTTCCCTCGGAGGTAAATAAATGACAGGAACTTTGGACAGAGGGGTTCGTCGAGAGGAAAAAAGGCGAGTGGAGTAGGGGTCTACTCTTCCTCCACCGTGATGGCCTGCTCTGGTACCCGTTGATGCACGCCATACACATTATGCAGTCCTCCATGAGCTTCGAGACGGCCTTGATCTCGTTGTTGTACTCGGGCATCTCCACGAGCTCGTAGACGTCCACCGGGCAGACGCTCTTACAGACGCCGGCGCCGACGCACTCAGTCAACAGTCACTCTAGGCAATTTGTGAAATAGAGACCGTAGCGGTGGAAGAAAAACAGTGGACAGCCAAGGCGGCGAAGGCGTGCTTGATGCCGGGCCTAGGCTTTCAGCGCCAGCCAGGTCAGGGCCTTAGATGCGTATTAACCGGTGAAGTAGTTGTAGACTTCCTTGCTGACCGTGGCTATGGTTTCCTCGGCCTCGTAGACATCCTCGGCGTCCATGGTGAAGCAGCTTATGACGTATCTCTCGTCGGACGGCTTGACGGTCACCACGGCCACGTCGTTCCGGATGCCGGGCAGGGACCCGGTCTTCCGCTGGAGGGCCACCCCCTTCGACGGCAGGTACTTGGGTATCCGGTACTGCCCCGTCTGGCACTTCTTCATGATGGCCAGTATCTCGTCGCAACTCTCCCTGCCGGCTGCCTCCCCGTTCACTATGAACTCCAGGAGCCGGGTCATCTCGTTGGGCGTGGTGACGTCGTTGTCCTCAACGCCGAGGCTCCAGCTGCCGCCGTACTCCATCGCCTCGTTCAACTCGTTGAACAGGCTGAGAGTCATCTCCTCCAAGGGCATGTCGTTTACGCCGACGAGGTCGAAGAGTATCTCCCTGCAGTATTTTACGACCCGGGTCCTGTGGAGCCCCAGCTCGTCGAGGGTCTTGTTCACGTTGTCTAAGCCCACCCTCTTAGCGATGAGGTCGGTGGCGGTGTTGTCGCTCACAACCATCATGAGGCTCAGCAGATCCCTAAGGCTAACGCTCAGCCCCTCGGAAAGCTCCTTGAGTATCCCGGAGCCGGGTACCTTGTCCCGCTCCGTGAGGACCACCTCCTGGTCGGGACTCAAGGCGCCCCTCTCCACCTGCCTGTAGAACTCGGCCAGCACAGGGACCTTGAAGACACTGGCCGTGGGAAACAGCCTGTCGCCGTTCAGGTCGGCCGACTCGCCGGTGCCTAAGTGCTTCACCGACACGCCCAGCACTCCTTTGAACCCCTCTGCGGCTCCCTTCAGCACTCCATCAAGAGTCATGCGAGTATCTTTGTTGTCGAGGGCCATAAAACCTTGGCAGGATTTTTCAGGCAGGACTGGTATGGATGGTTGATGACAATGTCTGAGGAGCCCGTGTACGAGGCGGAGGTCGTGAGCATCGCAAGGAGTTGTAGCGCAGGCCACGAGGTGGGCGACAGGTTCCTAGTGAACACCCACAGGACCGGCGGAATCTGCGGGTACTGCTACCACGACCTGTTCCCCACGCTGATGAACATGTGCTACGGCGGCCAGATACCCTGGATGGACAACGAGGAGTTCACGTACGAGTGCCCGGACAGGTACAACCTTGTCACCTTCAAGGTCACGAGGAAGAGGTAAGGCAGCCCGTAACTCGGGTTCTAGCCTCGTCTTCGCTACAGGCTCCTGTAGCGTTGTAACAAGGCTTATTAGCCATGCGGCATTCCCCTCTTGAAATCCCTGGGTGGTGTCATTGGGGGAGGAGCTACAGCCTCGGAAAAGCATGTTCTGGTTCGTGCAGGGCAACGTCAAGGTGCTGATGTTCTGCAGGGTAATATGGTCCGCGAGCACGAGCATCGTCTACCCGTTCTTCAGCCTTTACATACTGGCGCTGGGCGGAACCGAGACAGAGGTGGGCCTCATCAACTCCCTAGGAATTATCGCCGGCATGGTTCTATACCCGGTGGGCGGCTACATCGCCGACAAGTCGGGCCGCGTAAAGCTCATAGGGTACAGCACCTTCCTCTACGCCTTCGCCCATCTTTTCTTCGTGGTAGCCAAAGACTGGAGAGTGATAGCTCTTGGCCAGTTCGTTAGCCAGCTGCTGCTCTTCTACATGCCCGCCATGAACGCATTGGAGGCGGACAGCTTGCCCCCCGGGGTAAGGGGCAGGGGCTTCGCCATGATGATGGCCGTCCCGGGGGCCGTAAGAGTTGTGGCGCCCGTCGTCGGAGGCTACGTCATTGAGTGGTTCAAGGCAAGCAGCGGCTTGACCAGCGACCAGGCCATAGTGTTGGCGGTGAGGATATGCTGGACCGTGGCGTTCCTGACCGGGCTGTTGGTCGCGTGGTTCAGGCTCCGCTACCTGAAGGAGACGGTGTCGGAGGAGGGCGGTGAAGAGTTCAGCTTCAGGCAGATGCCCAGGATGATAGCGCCGGCTTACAGGAGCATCATCGACAGCCTCAAGTGGATGACCCCCAGCCTCAGGGTCATCGTCGGCATCGAGATGTTCGCCAGCTTCTTCATAGCCATGAGCGCCCCCTTCTATGTGGTCTACGCCAAGAAGGTCATTGGGCTCGCGGAGAGACAGTGGGGGCTCATCATGTTCATCAGCGGCCTCGTGGGTATACTGGCGGCTTTCCCTCTCGGCTCAGTCACAGACAGAATAGGCCCAAAAAGGATGATACTCTTGGGGATGTTCGCGGCGCCTCTTATCATCTTCGGTTACCAGTACGCGGGGGGCTTCATAGGCGTCGTCGCCGTCCTCGTGGGGCTCAGCCTCTGCAACAACGTCATGATGCCGGCGTTCAGCACCATAATAGCCAACATCATCCCCCGTAGCCGCCGCGGCCGCCTATACAGCCTCATCGGCGAGCGCGGGATAACTGTGAGCTTCGGCAACTTCTGGGGAGGAGGCTTTCTGCTGTTCCCGCCTGCCGCCTTGGGCGCCTACGTAGGCGGTCACGTGTACACGTTGAACCCCAACCTTCCGTGGATCATCACCAGCGCCGCGCTACTGGTCTGCGCCGCGCTGGTCTACCTGTTCATCCACGAGCCCGAGGACGCACAGATATAGCCCGAAAACTCTTTCAGACTCATCAAAGCATTCAGTTCCTGTGAACACCTTGGCTGACGCCGCATCACAGGGGAACATCCTCGAGGTGGACCTGACCACGGGAGACATCGAGACGAAGCCCATACCGCGGGAGACGTTGAAGAGGTTTCTGGGAGGGCTCGGCCTTAACTCGTGGCTTCTGTATAGGCACACGGACCCGGAGACCGCCCCCCTGGGGCCGGATAACGTCGTGCTCGTGTCACCCGGGCTGCTGACGGGCACAGAGGCGCCGACGAGCCCCCGGGTGGAGGTCACCACCAAGTCGCCGCTCACGGGCCTCATCGGCACCGGAAACTCCGGGGGCTACTGGGGGCCCCGGCTCAAGAAGGGGGGCCTCGACTCGCTGATGATACGAGGGGCGTCAAAGAAACCGGTTTATTTAATCATAGACGATGGCGACGCGTATCTCCGTGACGCAGGCGACGTCTGGGGGCTGGACGCCTACGAGACCACAGACGAATTGAAGCGGAGGCACGGCGACGAGTTCAGCGTCATGGCCATCGGCCCCGCCGGCGAGAACCTAGTCAGGTTCGCCGCCCCAGTCTTCGACAAGCAGCATATGCCGGGCCGATGCCACGCCGGCGCCGTCCTCGGAAGCAAGAAGCTGAAGGCGGTGGCGGTCAAGGGGAGCCATCCTGTAGAGGTGTATGACCGTGAGGCGTTTGAGGCGGCGGTGGCCTCATGTGAGGAGCGGATCAGGGGCTACCCGGCGTGGAAGGCCAGGGCCAAGGCCGGCTCCATGGGCACCATAGGCGTCACCGAGGAGGGCGTGGACTACGACGAGGTAGTGGGCCCCTACCTGAGGCGTGGAGAGCCCGGCGTCTACTGCCCCTGTATGATGGAGGGGCTCTACGGGTGCAGCCTCCTAGCCGATGTCAAGGAGGGCCCCTACGCGGAGGTGGATGTCGCCTGCGCCGGCCTCACATTGTACTCTGGAACCGCCGACCAGTACGAGATAGAGCTGCCGGCCGCTTTCAAGGTGAACGAGCTGTGCCAACGATACGGGATGGACATGTTCGGCTCCTTCTTCTACGCCTACGAACTCTGCATGAGGGGCGTGGTCTCGGAGGAGGATGTGGGGCTCAGGCTCGAGCTGGGCGACGATGAGGCCCTGATGAACCTCCTCGGGATGATAGCTAACAGGAAAGGCTTCGGCGACGTGCTCGCCGAGGGGGCTTGGAGGGCCGCCGCGGCGATAGGGGGCGACGCCCACAAGTACGTGCCGACGGTGAAGGGGCTGGAGGTGATGCGGCTGGACCCCCGGGCCGCGTTGAAGGGAAACGTTTTCACGTCCATGAGCATACTCACCAACCCCCGGGGAGGCGACGACCTCAAGGGCACCCACGGCGTCTCCAACTACCCCGGGGTCTCCAGCTGGGCAAGGAAGCTGGGCATCGATGGAGAGGAGTATAGCCGCTGGCTTTTGGGGTGGCTTGACATGCCTAGAGGCTTCAAGGAACGAGTGTTCGGTGACCCGCCGGACATCAACAGTCCAGACGAGCTGCTCATGACTTACTGGTACAACCACCTCACAAGCGCCTACAACAGCCTTGGCCTATGCATGTTCTCCTCCAGCGTCGCCGACGCCTTGGGCCCCAGCTACCAGGCAGAGCTATACTCAGCCGCCACCGGCGTTGAGGCCTCCGCCGCCGACATCATGGAGACGGGGGAGAGAATATTCAACCTCATGAGAATGTACATCGTAAGGGAGGGCGTGAGGAGAGAGAACGACCACTGGCCAGACTCGTTCTACGAGGAGCCGTCCCCCGCAGGCTCCGAGAAGGGGCCAGCCTTTGACAGGGCGACCTTCGAAGAACACCTTTCCCGCTACTACCGGCTTAGGGGGTGGGACGAACGGGGCATCCCCACGGAAGTGACGCTTAGACGCCTCGGGCTAGAAGAGATAGCCAACGACATCCCTCACTGTGACCCCTAAGAGCCATCGGGAACACCGGTGTCGGTCACCCGGCTTCTTAATCTTATAAACCCGTTGAACCATGATTCATGCATGAAGCCGCTTGTTTTGATCAGCCCGGGGACCCTCAACGTCCCTGAGGACGTGTCAGACGTTCTCAAGGAGCTAGCCGAGGTGGTCTACCTTAAAGGAGACCTGGATGAGCACATCGCCGAGGCTGCCGCAGTCCTCGTAGGCGGGGAGCGGATAGACGCCGGGTTCCTCGGGAAGGCGCCCAAGCTGGGTATCGTGGCCCGCTTCGGCGTCGGCTACGACAACGTGGACGTGGAGGCATGCACCACTAGGAAGGTGTACGCTACCCACACCCCGGACGTGCTGTCGGGGGCAGTGGCGGACCACACCTGGGCCCTGATACTGGGGTTCATGAGGAGGATACCCGAGGCCGACGCCTTCACCAGGACCGAGTGGGCCAAGGGGGAGAGGAGGCTGCCCTTCGGCTGGGACATGGAGGGAAAGGGCCTCGGGATACTTGGGCTGGGCCGCATCGGCTCAGAGGTCCTCAAGCGTAGCCAGGGGTTCGGCGTCGAGACCATCTACAACGATCTGGTTGAGAAGCCGGGCCTGGAGGAGAGGTACGGCGTGAAGAGAGTCGATCTGGATACTCTGCTACATGAAAGCGACGTGCTCACGGTCCACGTGCCTCTGACGCCACTGACGCGGGGGATGATAGGGGCCGAGGAGCTGGGTAAGATGAAGCAGTCTGCCGTGCTGGTGAACACCTCCAGGGGCCCAGTCATAGACGAAAAGGCCCTCACAGAGGCGCTTAAAAAGAAGAAGATCAGGGGGGCGGCCCTGGACGTCTTTGAGGAGGAGCCTACGCCGATGGACAGCCCGTTGCTTGGGCTGGACAACGTGGTGTTGACGCCCCACCACGCCTCAGCCACTTGGGAGACTAGGAGGAAGATGGCGGAGGCAGCCGTCGCCAACATAAAGGCGTACTTGGAGGGGAGGAGGCTGCCGAACCTGGTGCCCGAGCAGAGGGCCGCCGCGTTCTAGCACCACACTTTATATCCGGTAAACCCTACTCCCGTTGAATCCATGAACCTATGGGCTAACCTCCCGGTGATGCTCGCGTGCTACGGCTACATAGTCGGGCTCATATTAGCGGCGGGTAGGCTTAACAGGCATCCTTCCGTGCCGAGGGGCGTCGGCAGGAAGTTCCTGCACGCCATGATCGGGAACCTGCCCCTCGCCATGCCCTTCTTCACTGAGAGCCTGTTCCCCTTTCTGGTGGCGGCCCCTTTCATGGTGGTGACTTATCTAGTCTCTCCCTACTCGCCCTGGCCCGGCTTCGCAGGTAGGATGAAGGGGCTAAGCGACATCACCGGCGAAGGCCACGGCACGGGGCTCATGCTCTACGCGGTGAGCTACAGCGCCCTGGCACTGCTATACGGGGCAAGGCCGTACGTGGTCGCCGCCGGGGTGCTGCCCATGGCCTACGGGGACAGCTCCGCGGCCCTCGTGGGCACCAGGTACGGTAGGTGCAGGTTCAGAGTCTATGAACATAAGAGCCTAGAGGGGTGCCTCGGCATGTTCACAGGCAGCCTGCTGTCCCTGCTGGCGGGCATGGCGTACTTCTCCAGGGTGTACAGCTTCAGCCTACAGGCCCAGGTGTTCCCGGTCCTAGCGGTGGCCGCCGTGGCTACGGTGGCTGAGGCTATGAGCCCCCAGGGGCTGGACAACCTCACCGTGCCGGCTCTGGGGGCGTTAACCTTCATCGCGTTGGGCGGTGGCCCCTGATGATGTTCGTGGTGATAGACGGCCTAGACGGCTCTGGGAAGAGCACCCAAGCGCGGCTCATCTGTAAGAAGGCGGCCGATGAGGGGCGCACCTGCATCCTAAGGGCCCATCCCTCTTATGACAGCCTCTTCGGCCGCTTGGCCAGGGGCTGCCTCCTCCTCGACGGGAGGAGAGCCCACGCCTCCGCGTCCCTCCTCTACCTCCTAGACGTGGCGCGGTCCCTGCTCTTGTATAGGTGGAGGAGGGTTGACTACCTGGTGTTCGTCAGGTATCTCATGGGCACGGCGTACCTCCCCGAGCCCCTCCACGTCGTGGCTTACCTGTTCTTCTATAGGCTGGTGCCACGGAGCAGCCACATGTACTTCATCGATGTGTCCCCCGAGGAGGCGCATAGACGCATAGAGGCGGGCCGCAGCAGAAGGGAGATGTTCGAGTCCTTGGAGAAGCTGAGGCAGGTCAGAGCCAGGGCTCTTTCTCTTGCGGCGAAGGGGCCTTGGATGATCATAGACGGGGATAGGCGGTGGCAGGCCGTCCACAGGCAGCTCGCGACGCTCATCGGTCTCTGATCCTACTCAGGAAAAAGACGCTGATGGATAGCGTGGCCAGCTGAACGAAAAGTGGGGCTGTGAAGCCGTACCGTTCCAGCAGCACGCCCGCGAGCCATGGCGCGGAGACGGCGCCTGCGCGGCCGTAGGCGTCGAGCTTACCCATCACGGAGCTCCGCCGCTCCTGGGGCACGATCTCGCTGATGAGGCTGGTCCAGCTCGGCATCCAGAAGCATATGTCGAGGGCGCTGACACCGTTGAAGAGCACGAAGGCCCAGACCGACCTGAAGAGCAGGAACCCGGCGACGGTGACGTACGCCACGGCCACGCTGGCCATGAGCATCCTCTTACGGTCCACCCTGTCGCTGAGCTTCCCCAGGGGTATGCTGGCCACCGCCCATACCAGGTTGAAGCCGGTGCTCATGAACCCCAGCTCCAGGGGCGTGAAGCCCTGGTAGTCGGTGAGGGCGCCGTAGAAGAGGCTGTAGGCCACGGCGTAGCCGAACCCCTGCGTCAGCATGATCGCGTAGAGCGGAGCGTTCATTCCCTCGGGTAGCAAGGCCTCCCTGAGCCTCACGCCCATGGGTGCAGCCTTCCTGTCACCGGGGTCAGGCGTATGGGTCTCCTCCAAGAAGAGGTAGAGCAGCATCAGCCCGATCAGGTCCACGGCGAGGGTTACGTACAGGATGGGCGTGTACCCCGCCTTCACCGCGATGTATCCGCCTGCCGAGGCCACCAGCGTACTTGTGCCTTGGCTGAAGGCTAGGATGGTGCTGAAAGCCGTCGCCCTCTGGGCGCTGTCCACGGACTCGGTTATCAGGGCGTTCCTGCCGGGGTTACCCATCATGAACATGGCGGTGAAGCCGACGAGGAAAGCGAAGACCAGAAGCACGTAGTAGTTCCCGGAGACTATGAGCGCCGCCATGGCCGCGACCCTGCAGGCGTTGCTGGCTATCACCGCGGGCCTCCTCCCGTAGTTATCGCTTATGTAGCCCCACGTCAACAGCCCCAGGCCGGTGCTGACGTTGATCATGGTCTGGATGACGCCCAGCTGCCCGATGTCTATGCCTGTGCTAAGGAGGTACGGCTGCCATATGACGTAGAACATGCCGAAGCCGAGCTGGCTTATCAACGTCTGCGCCGCCAGCACGCGGATGTTGCCCTCCAACGCGAGGGATCGGCTAAGGGACTCCAAGGCTAGGGGAACCTAGCTTGAGTTCGCTCCTCCCAGATATAAACGAGGCGGAGCCTACGGGAGGACGTCGTCGAGGAGCTGTAGGTTCCTGCGGACGTCCCCCGTGTCGTACATGCCTATGTTCCAGGCGTCTATGAACTTGTGGAACTGGGGCGTACCTGATGGCCTCCTCGGCCCGGTCCCTAAGCCTCCCCGCGTCCAGTATCTTGATGACGTAGAGGAACCTGCCGTCGTCGTGCAAGTCCCTGATGGCGTCGATCCTGTTGTCAAGGGTTCCGTCGTCAATGTAGGCTCCCGTCATGTTCAGAGTGGTGCAGACAACGTCTATCTCGGGTACACCCAGCGCCTGACGGAGGGTCTCGGTGCTGGGGGTGGAAAGCGCCGTGGCTCTCACCGTGCCCGTCTCCTTGACGTCCATGAAGGCGTTGAGGGCTCCCATCCTTCTGCTCAGGGGGCCGGAGACGTAGGGGCGCCCCGCCGCGTCCCGCCTCTCCACAGGCTCCGGCGGCACGATGTGGAGGAACATCACGTCAACGTACTCTGTGTCAAGGTCGTTGAGGCTGTGCTCCACGGCTTGGACGCCTTCATCGTATGTGTGGGCGTTGGTTTTGTCGGCGGCCACCACCTCCCGGCGGGGAACCAGCCGGAGCCCCTCGGCCACGTGGGGGTGGGTGCCGTAGTCGTCGCTGGTGTCCCAGAAGTTTACCCCCAGCCTGTAGGCTTCGGCGAGCCTCCTCCCTCCGGCGGCGGCACGTCGCCCTGTGTCTTGGCGCCGTCGGGTCCCTTCTTGAAGGTGAAGGGCTCGGTGCCGTAGCAGAGCCGTGAGACCGTTAGCCCCGAGTCGCCGAACCTCGCGGTGAGCCTCACCGTTTTCAGACCCTCTCAGTAGTTGGAGAAGTGGGCGTGGGCGATGCGCCAGCCGTCCCACGCCTCGACGTAGTGGATCGACACGGGGCCGCGCCGGGTCTCGTCTGAGCCCTTCCGTTGGAAGAGCCAGTCGGCCTTCACCGCCGCGGAATCCGTGAACTCCTCTACGTCCACGTCCTCCAGCCACAGCCTGTTCCCGGTCTCCCTGCCGCCGGCCACGAAACCGAACTCCTTGTGGTGGTCAACCAGTTTATCTATGCCTTTGATGAGCCCCCTCTTCTCGGAGCTGAAGTAGGTCACCCTTTCGTCGTCGAGGAACAGCTTCTTTACCTCGTCGAGATCGTAGGTGTTCCACAGCCGGACCCACGCCTCGACGGCCTCCTTAACCTTCATCTCAACTCCATGATGGACGTTTGGGCTGATAAACATGGCTAATGCTGGACTATGACCTCACGAACAATCATACCTTTTTATTATCCTCCTTGTCTAGCTACCCAATGAGTTCCAAGCACCACATGGGGCCGTTCATGGTAGTCTTCGCCGGCCAAGCGTTCTCGCTCTTCGGTAGCAGGCTCGTTCAGTTCGCCCTCGTCTGGTGGATAACCGAGACCACGGGACTGGCGTCCACCCTGGCCTTCGCAAGCATCGTCGCCATGCTGCCCCAAGTGCTGCTGGGCCCCTTCGCCGGCGCCCTAGTGGACAGGTGGAACCGCAAGACCGTGATGATGGTCTCCGACTCTTTCATAGCGTTGATGGTTGTGGCACTGGCGTTCCTCTACGGCACCGGAGCCATACGGCTTTGGCACGTGTTCCTAGCCATGTTCACCCGCTCGCTGGGCGGAGCCTTCCAGTGGCCCGCCATGCAGGCCACGACGTCGCTCATGGTGGAAAAGGAGAGCCTCAGCAGGGTCGCCGGGATGAACCAGAGCCTGAACGGGTTGGCCGCCATAGTGGCGCCTCCCCTGGGGGCGTTCCTGATGGAGGTCATTCCGATCCAGACCATACTGTTGATCGATGTGGCCACGGCGGTGCTCGCGGTGGGACCCCTCTTCTTCATCAGGGTTCCTCAGCCCAGCAGCGGGTCGGACGAGGCGCTGGGGCTGAAGACAGTGCTCTCGGACATGAGGGAGGGCGCCGTGTTCGTGTGGAGCTGGAAGGGCCTCAGGGTCATCATGGGGATGTCCATGCTCATCAACTTCCTAATGAGCCCCGCGTTCAGCCTCCTCCCGCTGGTGGTCACCAACCACTTCAACGGCGGCGCCGTAGAGCTGGGGTGGCTCCAGTCGGCCAACGGCGTCGGGATGATAGCGGGCGGCCTCCTGCTGGGGGCGTGGGGCGGCTTCAAGAAACGCGTCGTCACCGCCATGACTTCACTAGTCATAAGCGGCGTCTTCATAGTGGTCTTCAGCTTCATGCCTCCCCCGCTTTTCCTGGTTGCCGTGGGCTGCGTCTTCATTTTCGCCGTTTTCAACGCCATGGCCAACGGGACCTTCTTCTCCAGCATACAGGCGGTTATACCGCCCCAGATGCAGGGACGGGTGTTCACCATCCTAATGAGCCTCAGCGGAGGAATGACGCCCCTAGGGTTGGCGGTCGCCGGACCGGTCTCGGACAGCCTGGGCCTGTTGTTCTGGTTCAGGATCGGGGGGTTCGTGTTGGCGTTGATGGGCGCGGCGGCGTTCTTCATACCTGCCGTCATGAACCTGGAGGAAGAAGCCGAGCTGCCTCCGACAGAGGGCTAATTTTTCTGGTAACGCAATTATAGCTGGGCAAGACTATGCATCTACGTTAACTCATGCACCCCATAATCATAGTGCGTCACGGCGAGGCAGAGCACAACGTCGGTGACCTCACGGGTGGCTGGACGGACTCAGGGCTCACGCCCCTCGGGGAGCGACAAGCCGACGCCGTATCCGAGAGGCTGGCGCACGAGCTGACGGACAGCAAGGTCAAGCTTCTTTCAAGCGACCTAAGGCGCGCTAGGCAGACTGCGGAGAAAATAGAGAAGCTGCTGGGCGTTGAGGCCGAATATAGCGTCGATCTACGGGAGTTCAACAACGGCGTCGCCGCCAACAAGCGAAGGGAGGAGGTACAGAAGTTCTACGTCGAGCCCGGGGACACGTTGTTGGACTGGCAGCCTTACCCTGAGGCAGAGACGTGGCGTAGGTTCCATCTCCGCGTCTCGTCGTACATGACCCGAGTGATGGAGAGCCAGGACAAGACTTTATTGATAGTCTGCCACGGCGGAACGGTTGTTCAGATAGTTTCTTGGTGGCTGAGACTGCCGATAGAGACGCTGAACTGGGTCAACTTCCACAGCTACCCGACGGGTATAACCGTGTTGACCGAGACAAAGTGGGGCGAGAGGCGGCTGGAGCGCCTCAACGACACCTCCCACCTCAGGGACGTGAGCGGCGTCGAGCCGATACCCACCGAGCCTGTGGAGAAAACCATGAAACACTGAAACCCCTATACAGTTTACCTACACTGGCCTCCACCCACGAACACGATGGAGCCGGTGGAGGCCTAGAGGTAAAATAATAATACTCGCTGTGTCAACCTTTTTATGTGGACAAGCTAAAGGTGGACAAGCTTCTAGGCGCACTCAGCTTGGTGTTGCTGTCTGCCTACGCGGGCATGTTCATACTCGACCCGCTCAACGTCTGGGTCTTCTTCTACCTCAAGGCCGTCGCCGTGGCCGTGATCCCGGGGCTCATCTGCTTCAGCTGGCTCCTCTTCTGGAGGGACGGCGACGACCCTTTCCTGTTCCTGTGTAACTGGAACGTAGGCACCCAGATACTGTTCCTCGCCCTGAACGTGGTCAGGGTCCAGGCTGGCTCGTGGGGCGTCTTCGGGTGGCCCTACATGGTTCTTTCGGCGGTCATAGTCGGCATCTACCTCTCTAACTATCATTTCTCTAGGTGGGGCTTCTGGGTGACCGGGGTGCTCATACTGCTGAACGTGGTCTTCGCCTTCGGGCTGGCGTTGACGACGTTCGAATACGTGCACCCCTGGTTCGCCAGGGAGGGGGTCGGGCTGGCCGCGCTGAGGGACTTCGTCACCGAGCTTAGCGTCATGGGAGCCCTCTTCACCTCAAGCAGCCAGCTCTACTGGCACGAGATACTGAATAAGGTACGGGAAGAGGTACTCGAAGAGATGATATTCGAGTCCTTGGACGGCTAGCTAGTAGCCGGTATTATGAACCGCTCAGGCAGCTCTATGACGTAGTCGAAGGTCTCCGGGGTGCCGCCGGTGAACACCGCGACCATGTCGTGGTCTGGTATCACGGAGATGAACTGCCCCTTGTAGCCTAGGGCCAGGTAGTAGCCGTCGTCGTCCACCCACCACTGGTAGCCGTAGCCGTCGCGGAGGTTGGCGTCTATCCTGTGCCGGGTCGCCTCCCTCACCCAGCTCTTGGAGACCAGCTGCTTGCCGTCCCACTCCCCATCGTTGAGGAACAGAAGCCCGATCTTCGCCATGTCCCGGGGCCTCATGTGGAGGCTGCTGTACCCCCAGTTCCTCCCCGCGTCGTCGGCCGTCCACTCGTAGTTCGTTATCCCGAGGGGCTCGAACAGGTGCTCGTCGGCGTACTCTGCGGCGCTCATCCCGGTCTTCTCCGTTATCAGGCATGAGAGGAGGTGGCTGACGCCGTTCGTGTACTCGAAGCGGTTGCCCGGCTCGAAGCCCATGGGTAGGTCCAAGACGTACTGTGAGGCGTCGTCGGCGTCGTGCATGTCGTCTAGCCTCTCTCACTCGTAGAGCCAGCTATCCCTGGCGTCGAAGCCGGCGCTCATCATGAGCAAGTCCCTCAGTGTCATAGACTCTTTCCACTCGTCCACGTCCTGGGGCGTGATGTCGGGAAAAAGGTCCAGAAGAGGGGCGTCCACGCCGTCGATCTCCCCCCTGTCTATCGCTATGCCGACGAGGGTGGAGACGACGCTCTTGGTGCAGCTGTACACGTTGTGGAGGACGTCGTTCCCGTAATCGTTGAAGTACCACTCCTGCACCAGGTAGCCGTCCTTCACCACCAGAACGCTGTCGACGGCAAAACCGCTCCCCATGATCTCGTCCACCATGCCCTGGAGCATGAAGCCGTCCAACCCAGTGGCTTCAGGTTTGACATACCGCCACTCGTCGGTGGGCCAGTAGGACTCCAGCTTCATCGGCTTCGCCGGGGGCTCGGTCTCAAGGCTCCTAAGCATAACTCTCATCTGGTTCAATAACCAAGCCTCGTCTTCCCCGACTCTCGCGTTGTATAGGACGAACATCCTTCCCTCGGGGCTGACCCACCCCGCCATCAGGCCGGGGACGGTGATACCGCCTCCGGTGAGGGCGAACCTTCTTTTAAAAACCTGTTTGCCGCCGAGCTTCACGTACTCGCCCTCGTCGACGCCTGTCACGTCGCTGTTTTTCCTCGCCTCCTCTATGATCTGGTCGGTGAACTCTTCAAGCCCGCTCGCCTGCCCGGCACCCCAGACGACCCCGACGATGTTAGCCGACTCACCCTGGGACTCGGCCTGGACGTCTCCAAGCCAGTACGACGGCATCTTGAAGTAAACTACGGCTGCACTCCACGCAGTTATCAGGGTAAAAGAAGTTGAACCCGTACTGGTTGAACTCGGTGTACCCCGGCGGGGGGTCGCCTCCATGCTGCCATAGATTATAGCCAGTCACAACAATCACCACGAAAAATATCACTGCGGCGTCCCGGTGCCTAGAAAGCTGCGCGGTCTTCATATCTAATCACTATATATACTGGAGTATGGGCTTCGGGTAGTTCCTCTTCAGCCTCTCGTACCTGATGCAAAGCTGCCAGAGCACGACGAGCCCCCCGGCCCAGAACGCCAGGGACTCCGGGAGGGTCCGGTAGAAGGGCGGCATGTATCTCCTCGGCGCGTAGTCGGGCCACTGCATCCTGTAGAGCCAGAGGTGGGTCACGTAGAAGAAAAGGGGGTTCTTACCGAAGGTGAGCAGCATCCCCGACAGACCGCCCTTAAACCATGGTCTGTCCTGTATGTGGAGGCCCATCGCCATTAAGAACAGCATCAGCCCCAGGGTCCACAGGAGGAATGCTGCGCTGGGCGGGTATTTGCTCACGTAGAGCCAGTCGACGAGGGTTGTGCCCCTCCTTGGGAGCAGGTTGCCGTAGCTGTTAAGCAAACGCACCACGAAGAATAGGGCTATGGAGGCGGCGCCTCCTACGGCGAAAAGCGTCTTCAGCCTCTTCAACTGGTCTAGGTCCCTTTCCTTCAGGTAGCTACCCAGGCTCCACCCTAAGCCCATGACGCCGATCCAGGGTATTATGGGGTATAACCCATAGTAGGGCCACCGATCGCAGTTGGGCTCATGCAGTATTACGCGTAGGTACCAGCCCCAGTTGGGCCCCTCGGGTATGAAGCCGAGATCCAGGGACTGGTGGTTGAGCACCACTACGAGGCTCAGTGCCAGCATCAGCTTCCAAGGCAACTTTCGGGCGACGCTGAAGACGATGAGGCAGACGCCTATGCACGCTATTACGCCGAAGTACGTCCAAGGCATGCTGAACGCGGGCGACACGAAGAAGGCCTCCAGGAAGAGGAGCACCAGCCCCCTCTTGACGAAGTGTAGGGTCACGTCGATCTCGGTCTCTCCCCTCTCCAGCCTCCTAGCCGACGAGATGGAGAGCACCGTCCCCGCCAAGAAGATGAAGGTGGGGGCGCAGAAGTGGCTAACGAAACGCTCAAGGAACCAAGTGGTATTTAGGAACGGGGGCATACGACCAAGGACGCCCTCGCCGCCGCCGTGGTGCTGACTCCAGAAGTTGGAGACGTGGTCCCAAGCCATGACCGCCATGGCTATGCCCCTAGTGAAGTCGATGAAGTCGAGTCGCGGATACCTCGCCTTAGCGACGTGGAAAGCTTCCTGTATCGAGCCCATGGAACCGCCTTGAATCCTTTACACGTATCTATTCATAAGATCTATTCAGCGTTGATGTTGGAGCCTTAAGAACTATCCTTACACCCTAGCCTTCCTTCTTGGTGAGGCCCCCCATGAGCTTAGACTCACAGATGTCTATCCTCAGCGTCCCGTTGGAGCCGGTCAAGACGAGCACCCTCCCCTCTATGAACTCTAAATCATCTATCTCCCCTAGCTCCCCCTCGAAGAACACGCCGCCGCGGGTATCCGATAACATCAGCTGATGCAGGTGCTTCTTGGACTTTAGCTCGACGGAGAAAGAGTGCCTTAACCTTTTCATGGCTGGATAGCCGCCGGGGACCGTCATAAGGGCTCCTCACGTCTACTATAGGGACTTTAACATCGTTGCTGTAGAGTAAAGATGTAACGTTGCAAGGAGGCGCCTTGGAGACCATGTGCGACTTCTTCGAGTTCTCCAACGAGGACCGTCTAAGGATACTGTACAAGTTGAACGAGCCCCTCACCGCCGTCAGCATCTCCCGGGAGCTAGACCCCACCACCTAGGAGACTACGTCACCTCTCCAGACTCGGCGAAGCCCGGCCCACCATGAAGGACCCACGACGTGAAGCGGCTGTCCCGATTCATCGCCCGCATCGGGGAGCTGGAGCCATGCACATACGTGGACGGCGTCATGGTGATGTTCCACAGGATCGATAAAGCCTTCAGAGACGCGGAGGGATGCCTCTAGCGGATAACGGACAGGTACATACTGACTGTGACACCCTTCATTGAGAAGGCACTGAAAAAGGGCGTCGGGTTCTACGACGAGCTCATATTTTAGGGGGCCCTCCGGTCGAGGCGGTTCCTGAACAACGTCATCGAATGGGTGAACAGATTCATGGCTGTCTCCGAGAAGGAGGTGGCGGGCATCTGTTTCCTCGGCGGCGACAGCCGAATGGACTACAGAGGCTTCACGTCCGACGCCCCCGGGATCCACGCTTGGGCGACCGACCTCTACGAGTAGTACT
>CAZBUI010000015.1:0-21487 GCA_964495055.1 uncultured Candidatus Bathyarchaeia archaeon
TCAATAGTTGGGAACCCACACGCCTCGTATATGCTTTCAACAAGGATATCACCGGCCTCTTGCATATAGGGTTCAAGAGGATCCATGGAGGCCAGACAGTAGTTATCGTTCTCCTCGTTCTCGTGCTCTGTGGTGATTTTTTCTCTGAAAGCTTTCATATCACTGTATGAATAGTAAGCCAGTTTCTCGGATACCCTTTTTGCAGAACCGCATGGAGTATCCATCACCACCTCTATTTCCTTGATTATTTGTTTATCCTCGTCAAGGGTAACATTGAATTTCGGTTTACCAAACTTTTTACAGAGATAATTGATTATTTCGTTGTCGCTTTCTTCCATTAGACAATAAGGTCTAGGGAATTCGTGAGGTATACCCGCGGCTTCGAGATCGTCTTTTATAGTTTTAAGCCCCTCTGGGATGCGTTTGCTGTCATCGAGGGGATAAAGAACGGCTTTTGCGTTCAGTTTTTGGGCTATTGTGGGAATAATGTCTCCAAGTAGAGGGTGTATACCTAGTACTATCAACAAGTCGCAGTCCATCACGGGAAGGTTCTGGGGTACGTATTCACTGGGGTTGTCCCAGATCTTTTTCAGCACATCTGGATCATCTGGATGCTCCATTTCGACTGTTTCGGGTTCAAACTCATATAAGCATACAATCTTGTCTCCAAGGCCGTGAGCAGCAAAGTTGTTTATCAGCTGTTCTCCAAAAGGACCGCTGTATATTATGTATAATCTTAAGTCTTTATCCAAGTCCATTTTAAACACCATTTAGCAGGGAGAGACATTCTCTTACTCCCTCGACTGCGTCTTTACCATATGCGTCCGCCCCTATAGTCGCCGCGAACTTTTTATCGACGGGGCGCCCGCCAACGATGATCTTAACCTTGTCCCTGAGAGAAGCCTTCTCTAACGCTTCGATTACCTCCTCCATATTAGATTGAGTGGACGTTAAAAGAGTGGACATAGCAAGAATGTCTGGATGGAACTTTTCGATACCCTCTATGAAGGTGTTACTGTTTACGTCGACCCCTAGATCTATAACTTCGAATCCTTTAGATTGCAACATCATCGAGAAAATGATTTTCCCTATGTCATGCACGTCGCCTTGGACTGTACCGATCAAAACCTTGCCTTTGACTTGACCTGTTTCCTGCTTAAACAGGGGTCTCAGATTTTCTACGGCCTTCTTCATGTTGCTGCCTGAGACAATGAGATCGGAGGTAAAGTAACGTCCACTTTCATATTTCCTGCCAATCTCCTCCAACCCCTCTGATAGATCAGTAAAAATTTTGTAAGGAGACGTGCCTTTCTTCAACTCTTCTTCGCAGTAATTGAGTATTTTTTTTCCCCCGAAATCAAGTAAAATATCAACAAGCTGTTTGAGGTCCATCCTATTAGGTCCCTTTATGTTCATTATATATTCTGCGATGTGGTCACAAACTTAGTCCACGCTTGAAGTATTTATCCACCTACTTCTAGATATGAAGGTAATTAGTAGTGTAAAAACCAGATTTAAAGCCTTTAAAAGAACGCCAAAGTTACACGTTTAAGAGATCAGAGAGCGATAAAGCTTTCTTATCGTATCCTGCTTTTCTTAGAATATCTTTAACGGAGTCGTATGCTCGTGAAGTTTCTGGTACTTCTAGAAGAGAGTTGCCTTGAAAATTTTTTTCAATTACTTCCTCATCGTATTCTACCTTTCCTAGATATTTAAACGTCTGTTGCTCCGCCTTTTTTTTGAGTTCTTCAGGGAAACGAAAGCCTCCTACAAGATAGTAGTTTTCATAGTTTATTGAAACCTCTTCTATGAGCCTATGAGTTCTCTTAGCGTTGTCGAAGCTCTTTTTAGAGGGATCAAGAATGTTGAAAAAATCTTTCACGTTTTTAGTTATTCTTCTGTTTAGATGTTCAACCCCCGCAGGGGAATCCACGATGACGTACTCATAGTTATCGGACCATCTTGACATTATCTCTCCCAAGAAAAGATCAGGAGCACAGTAGCAGCCTTCAAACCATTTTGGTCCCAGTGCTATAAAGTCAAAATCTTTGCTTTGGTATAGAGCCTCTTCGAACAGCATCGACTCAAGATTGTAGGTTGGTCCTGTTTTACTGCTTTTAATCATCTTTTTCTCTTTGACGATGTCATAGAATACGTCTGAGATGGTTACTTTTCCTTGTCCTTTGAGATCTACGCCTAGCATAGAGGATAAGCTCTCATCAGGATCTGAATCAACGATAAGTAGACGTTTCCACCCGAGTTCTCCTAGAAACCGCGTTGTAAGAGCCGTAAACGTGCTTTTCCCGCTTCCCCCTCTTCCAGTAACAACGATAGTTTTTCCTTTCCCTTTTGCCATTCTAAGGATATTAAACTGCGTGCTATAAAATTGTTGTACAATACTAGCATTCCCCCAGAAAATGGTTATATGAAACCCAAAATCGTTGACCCCAGGTTAAGCGATAAAAAGGTATAGCCCATGAAAAGGCTGTAAGATTCTGAGCTGGAAACTCAAGTTTCTTCGTTTTCCTTCTTATTGTGTAAACTTAGGTACGCCTGTTCCAATCTATTTGCCGTAAGTATAGATAGCATTCCAACTTGCTCTAACTCCAAATAACGGGTAATTGACTCATCGAAGAAAATCTGCGCTGAAGCTGGGAACTCTGAGTCTTCCTCCGATAAAACGATCGTGAGCCGAATCAAGGGAAGCGAGTTTATCCCAACAGAATGATCACCATAGCCAAAATTGATCTCTGAGCCGCCTAGGAGCATGGCACACTTGACAAGCATCTCAGACCGGGATCCAAACACGTCTTGGAGTAATGACTTTGCACGCCCAACCATAACGTTGCAATACTGTCCGCCCTGCAGTTGTTTGGAAGTAACTAGGTTCGATGCCTCAGGCACAGGCTCGGCGTCCGCATAGGAGGATAAAATACAGTAGATATCCGAAAAAGCACGGTATCTTAATTCTAGAGGGAGATTCGTCAAATAATCTTGCACTGTTCCATCTTCTAAATTCAAACCTAGCCCTAGAAATCTTAACTCAGAGTCTCTTGAAAAACCTAGTCGGCCCTTTAGACTGCGTATCTTCGCCTTACATCTCCCCCAACTCCACAGCTCTTTCATAGTTTTTACCTTGCAGGTTAGAGGTTGAGAGGTTGTTACATAAGAATTGTCTTTGAAGATTAGGCTGGCATATTGTTGTTTATTAATCGATCAAGTTTAGCTGATACACCCCTTGATAGGGAGGCCACGGTTTAGCGGGGCTCAGGATAATCTAAGTGATGCCTCAAACAGGAGACTAATAACAAAGCGTAGCTTGCCTCAGGTACATAGTTTTTCTATATTTAGGCACATTTAATATTAGTTGATAAAAAGTTCTTAAAATGAGTACGTAGTAGGTTAGGGGATGGTTAAAATGGCCGATAAACGACCGGCGTACAGCCAACTCGTCAAGGACATCAGGGCAGGCAAGTTCGTTCTCACCGGAGAGCTGGAGCCCGAGAAGGTTACGGGCATAGAGGAGATACTGGTCAGCGCCAGGGCTATGAAGCCCTACGTGGTCGCTGCCAACGTGACGGACAACCCTCTGGCCTATGCGTACATGAACTCCCTAGTGCCTTCGTGGAAGGTCCAGGAGGAGGTGGGGCTGGAGACGGTCTACCAGATGACCGTGAGGGACAGGAACAGGCTCGCTTTGACGTCGGACGTGCTGGCGGCCGCGTACCTCGGGATAAAGAACATCCTGGCGATCTCCGGGGACCACACGGTCCTCGGCGACAACAAGGGCGCGGCGTCGGTGTACGACGTTGACTCCGCGCAGTTCGTGTACCTGCTGCACAGGATGATAGACGAAGGCGTGGACGTCGCCGGGAACGAGATCCACGGCGAGGTCGGGATAAACGTGGGGATAGCGGGTAACCCGAACGCGGACCCGCTGATGCCTGAGGTGCTGAAGATAGGGCGCAAGACCAAGCTGGGCGCCGACTTCATCCAGACCCAGACCATGTTCGACATCGACAAGACCAAGGAGTTCCTCAAGGAGGTGGACAAGTACAAGTGCCCGACGCTGATAGGAGTCTTCCCGCTGAAGAGCTACGGGATAGCAGACTTTTTCGACAGGTTCATCCCGGGTGTCTCGGTGCCGCCTGAGCTTTTGGCCAACATGAAGAAGGCAAAGGAGGAGCCCGACAAGGAGAAGAGGAGCCAGCTGTACGACGAGGTGAACCTGGAGTTCTTCAGGCCCTTCATCAAGGAGATCCATAAGACGACGAGCGCGGCGGGGATACACGTCATGGCGGTGCTCTACGAGCGGATATTCGAGCCTCTGCTGGAGGCGTTCTAGGAGGGATATGAAGTGATAATAACCGAGCAGAAGTCGATGGAAGAGATCAATGAGATGATCGCGCCCTACGGTAAGCTGTTCATAGTGGGCTGCGGCACGTGCTCCACCAGCTGCCAGACGGGCGGCGAGGACGAGGTCAAGGAGATGACCGAGAGGCTGGGGGACAGGGTCGCCGGCTGGGCCATGGTCGAGGACCCATGCGACCTGAGGCTCGACAGACGGGACCTGAAGGCGTATAAGAAGCAGATAGCGGAGTCCGACGCCATACTGGTCATGGCGTGCGGGGCGGGCGTACAGACGGTCGGCACCTACAGCGACAAGATAGTGCTGCCGGCCCTCAACACGCTGTTCATAGGAGAGACCGAGCGCCTAGGCAGGTTCCACGACATGTGCAGCGCCTGCGGCGACTGCATCCTCGACGAGACCGGCGGTATATGCCCGCTCACCCGGTGCGCCAAGGGGCTGCTGAACGGGCCGTGCGGCGGCCAGGTTGAGGGCAAGTGCGAGGTCGGTGACTACGAGAACGAGTGCGCCTGGGTCCAGATCTATGACAGGCTGAAGGAGCAGGACAGGCTGGACCTGTTCACGAAGTTCAGGCCCCCGAGGGACTTCTCAAAGAAGACCCTGAAGATGCACCACTATTTCTAGCCTAAACCATCTTCTTTTTTCATGTGCTCCTCGAGGATGGCGGGTATCATGTCGGGGGACTCGAAGGTGTGGATGCCTTCCATCGCGTCGAGCTTCGCGACGTTGTCTGCGTCCTCCTTCCGCACCCTGAGCCTCAGCTTCTTGCCGTTGGGGAGGATCGTGGTGGTCTCGCCTTCCCTGTAGTCCACCGGCATGATGTAGACGGGGACGTATCCCTTCACGGCCTGGAGGGCGGCGTTGGTGATCAGGGTGTCGGCGACCCCGACGGCCAGCTTGGCCACTGTGTTGCTTGTGGCGGGGGCGATCAGCATGAACATGAACTCTCCGAGCTGCAGCCTTGATGCGAGGAAGGGCGTGTTGGCGTCCACCTCTTTCCACACCCTGTCGAAGCTGTCACGCAGCTCATCCTCGATCCTGTAGTACTTGACCACCGTCACCCCGGCCTTGGAGAGGAAGACCTCGACCCCTATCTCAGGGTTCGTCTGTTTCAGCGCCTTCATGACCTTTATGGTCTCTTTTATCTTGTCGCCGGAGCCCGTTATCCCCCACACTATCTTCATTCTAGTTCCTCCAAGTACTCTATGAGCCTCTTCACGGTCTTCCTCATGCTCCTCATGCCTTCTTCGTCCTCCCTGATGCCCTTCATGCTGTCCTTGGACCAGAGAGAGGCGCCGAGGTTGGCGCCGAAGAAGCCGCCGCTCAGGTGGATGGCGCCGTTCAGCGTCAGGAAGGTCTGTATCTGCTGCAGTGCCAGCTCCTGTCCCCCGACGCGGTCGCCCCCCACGGCGATGGCGATCCCGGGCTTGTCCCGCAGGGCGTCCTTGTCCTGGGCGAGGAGCGCCCTGGTCCGGTCCATCACAGCCTTGAGCTGGGCGCTCACCCCGCCGTTGTACACCGGCGTCGCTATCACCAGCGCCTCCGCCTCCCGGAGGAGGGGGTAGAGCGCCTGGACGTCGTCGTCGAATATGCATCCCTCCCCCTTTAGGCAGTGGTCGCAGTGGTTGCAGAACTCCATATTCTTGCCGCGTACACTCCAGAACACGGTCTCGTGGCCGTTCTCATGGAGCATGTCCAGCGCCGCCCTCAGCACGTACTCGGTGGTCATGGCGCGGGGGCTCCCGCATAGACCCAGAATCATAGGGGTTAATCGCCTTGAACACGTATATGTTTGTCTAAAGCATAAGCGGCCTACGAGGGGGATCGGTAACCCGGTTTCGATCTCGACATGTGGACGGGAAAAGAATATCCACGTGCATAGTATATTCATAGCTGGACGGGGCTGGTATCAGGTAATGATCAACGAGATAGTGATGGCGATAATGTTCGTTGCGCTTTTCATGCTGGTGGTCTCAGCGGTGATCGTTGGGGGCCGGATGGGCAAGGCAAAGACTCGACCAGCTCCCAAGACGGATGAGGTGCCGCCCAAGGAGCCCCCGAAGAAGCAAGAACCCGTGCCGGAGAGCCTTCCAACGGAGGTGGAGCAGCCCCCCGAGTCTTTGGGAATCTTCGAGGAGGAGCCGCGCCTCTACATGCCTGAACCGGAGTTCTTCGCGCGCGAGCAGACCGTCGATATACCTGAGCCGGAGGAGGTTGAAGAGACGGTGGAGTTCTATATGCCGGTGGTCGAGTTACTTGAGCCAGAGGCGGCTGAAGAGTCTGTGGAGTTCTTTGAGCCGGTGGTCGAGTTATCTGAGCCGGAGACGGAGTATGTGCCAAAGACTGAGGAGGAAGAGCAAGAGGCACCAATACCGGAGGTCGTCTTACCCGAGCCCGTGTTGCTTGAAGAGCCGCGGTTCGAGGAGCCGGTTGACGCTGAACCCTTTGAGGATACTTACAGGGAGCCGGCCTACTTCAGAGACGAGGACGTCAGCCCAGTCCAGGGCGTGACGACTTGCCCCCACTGCGGCGAGAAGGTTCCCGCCACTCTATACTGCATAAACTGCGGTAAGTCGCTGAATGAGTGAGCCGCATCAAGAACGCTCTTTAGCACCCTTTATAGACTTTGCTTCCTCAGGTCTCTTTGAACCGAGATGCCGAGGAACAGAGTGAAGATCACGGTGCAGAAGTGCGTGGACCCAGCCATCATATTCGACGGCGAGGTCCCCAACATGCCCGGGAAGGACGAGCCCTACGTTAAGTGCAGCTTCCAGGAGGGGCAGAGCTGGATCGTGGAGAAGAACATGCAGATGCCCGAGGGCTTCTGCGGCTGGGCTTGGAGGGACCTCTACAAGGACCTATCCGTCATGGTCATGGGAGGCGACTTCGATCCCTGGGTCGAGAAGGGGTTGATGTACACTGCCTGCACAGACGGTATCAGGCCCGTCAGCTTCAAGCTGGAGAGGCTTGAAGACTAACCCCTTTTTTATTAAACCCTGAATTTATTTTAGATTCGATACGCTGAAGTCTAGCCAGTTAAGTGATTAACCGTTATCGGCTCTCTTCCTGCACTCCTCCAGTATCTTCTCGAGGCTCTCGGACCTGCCGACGGCCAGCGCCTTCTCTATGAAGGGTATCGCCTCCCCGTGTCTGCCCTTGATGAAGAGCACGAGGCCCTTCATCTGGTTGGCGAGGGGGTTGTCGGGGTCCCGCTTCAGGGCCTCCTCGAAGAACTCCATGGCTTCGTCGTAGTTCTGGAGGCTGTAGTTCACCTGCCCCCTGAGCGTGTAGTTGACCGAAGACTCGTTCAGCTCGAGGGACCTGTCGATGGCCTTCCTGGACTCCTTCAGGTCGCCCTTCCTCATGAGGATGGTTCCCTTGATCTGCCAGTTCAGGAAGTTGCTGTCGTTGAGGGCGGTGGCCACCTCCACGGACTTGAGGGCCTCGTCGAAGTCGCCGGTGTTTGCGAGGGCCTGGGCGTGGAGGTTCCAGAGGCTTACCTTCTCGGGCTCCTGGTCTATGGCCTTCTCCAGCTTTTTCGCCGCCTCCTTGTACCTGCGCTGCCTGAAGAGGGCGATGCCCTCGTCGGCGACGCTGGGGCGGTCCTCGTCGGAGCGCATAGGTATGAAGACACTGTTTCTGGTTAAGGGTTTTCCCCCATTTTCATGACTACACCGGATGTGTTCACAGAACTTATTCCAGCGTGGCTAATGTAAGATTCAAGATGAGCGTTCAGTTTTCACCCTGCGGCATAATATGCGACTGCTGCGGTTGGTTCAAGAGAGAGAAGCAGCCCCTGTGCCCCGGCTGCAGGGCCGCCGAGGGCAAGCCTTTCTGGGGCAGCTGCGAGACCTACGCCTGTGCCGAGGAACACGGCGTCGAACACTGCGGAGTATGCGGCGAGTTCCCATGCGACGGCTTCATGTCGAGGTACGACCCGGGTGAAGGCCCGGAAAACGCCGTTTTAAGGGCCGGGCTACTGGCTTACAGGGCGCGGCATGGCGGCGAGAAGACGGTTGAGCTGATCAAGAAGATTGAAGGAAAAGGCTAGTGCCGTCCACCGTTTTCCATCAGCGCCTCCGCCTCCCGCCTTAGAAGCAGGGGGTAGAGGAATGCGACGAGCAGCGTCAGCGCCCCTCCTATATAGGCGGGGGTGTCGAGGCCCACCCTCTCCATGAGGGCGCCGCCGAGTATGGGGGAGACGACGCCCCCGCCGTTCATGGATACCATCCTCAGGCTGTTGGCTGTGGACTTCTCGTCCTCGCCTATGCTCCTCATGAACATGCTCGTGATGAGGGGGTCCGACATGAACCGGGTGCCCATCCTGAGCACATAGAAGACCGCGAGCACCCCGAAGCTGGGCGACAGAGGCATCAGCAGCAGGAACAACGCCGACAAAGCTATCCCCAGGGTTATGCTCTTCATGCCGCCGAGCCGCTTGGCGAAGGACGCGGCTGTGCCCTTCGATAGGGCCATCGCCAGGTTGGACACGAAGAAGAGGGCGCCCAGCCCCGCGGAGGCCACCCCAAACTTCCGGTTCACGTAGTACGGGAAGAAGCTGAACATGATGCCGCCGGCGACGTTGGCCAGGAGCCCGATCCCGCATATCTTCAGCACCAGCTGCCGGGACTTGAGGTTGAACCTGAACTCACTGGATAGCTGCTCCTCGATTTCCCGGCTTGACAGGTAGATGAAGAGGTACTGGACGACGAAGAGGAGCCCAGCGAACATCATGGTGTACCTGTACGCCGTGCTCAAGCCTATGTTGAGGGTCTCGACCATCAGGGGCGGGACGTATCCGGCGAGGCTACCCAGGCTCATCGCAGAGATGTTTATCAGCCCGTAGAGCCCGAACGCCTTGTCCAAGTCGTCCTTTTCGAAGAACGAGGAGTAGAGGGGGGTGAACACGGTGGCAGCGGCGTTGCAGACGCCGATGAACGCGAACGATAACGCATACATCGCTATGTTCTCCGCCGTGAAGAACAAAAGCATCGATATCGTCACGGCGGCGAACCCCGCGAGGACCATCTTCCCCTTCCCCACCCGGTCCGCCAGTATCCCGCAGGGGATCATTAGCACGGTGGCTGTCAGCGCGTTCATCATGAATATGATGCCCAGCCCCTGGCCGCCGAAACCGAATGACGCCAGGTAGAGCTGCATCACCGCGTTGAACACTCCATTGGAGACTCCGTTAGCGACGGCCCCCGAAAGAAACATCTTCGCGTTCCCGTCTAGGCGTGAAGGCAACACCCCGGCGATGAAGCCCAGCCTCGAGTCAACTAACTTTGGCTGCCGAACAGACTCTGGTACCTGAGCCCCCTCCAACGCCGGTCCTCCTAGCTGTAAGGCACAAACCTTTTGTAGAACCTGAGTACCCGGCCCAGGGCCTCGTCGATGGAAACCTCGCCGCCTTCCTCGAGTTTGATAATACTCTGGATGGACTCCAGTTTACTCAGGTTGTCCTTGCTTATCTTACTCTCAACCATTTCTCGTCGAGGGGGCATTGGCTCCTGCGTTTATAAAGCGGACTCAAGTGCCATGATCGCGCGAAATAATCACGGAAGATACTTACAAGTTGTGAGTGCCATACGTGTTTTAGATTTAAAAAGGCGAAAACATGGTATCACACAAGTGAAAGGTTTGGAAGAAGTACGTGTAGACAGGAGGAGGATGCGGCTCGAAGCAGTCGAGGGGGACCTCGTCGTAGAGAGCGGCGCCGTGGAGACCACCGACCCAGATGGGCTCCTGAGGGTGGGGGGAGACGTAAGGTGCAGAGGCGACTGCGACTTCCTCTGCAGCGTCGAGGCGAACAAGATAGAGTCCCGGCGAGGCGACGTATTCGTTGAAGGGGGCTTGAAGGCCGAGTCCGTCGAGGTGAGGAGGGGAAGCCTAGAGGTGAGGGGGGACGCGGAGGCAAAGCAGCTCAGGGTCTCTAGGAGCCTCACGGTGCATGGCGCTGTGAACGCGGAGTACGTGAACACCGGCGGAACCTTCAAAGCCGGGGGACCGGTGGAGTCCCGCCGCGTCGTCGTGGGCGGAAGCCTCCGCGCCGAGACTGACGTGAACATAGAAAACATTGACGTGGGCGGCTCGGCCACGGTGGGCGGCGAGACCAGGGGCACCAGCATCCGCGTAGGCGGGACCTTCACCGGGGAGGGCCCCGTACTCGTCGAGGACGTGGACGTAGGCGGCAGCTTCAGAGCAAACGACACCGTGGACATCGAGTCCATAGACGTAGGCGGCACCGTCAGGCTTTCCGGCGGCAGAGTCGCCAGAACCCTCGAGGTGGGCGGCTCCCTGAAGAGCTCCGAGCCCCTGGAGTTCGGCGACCTCGACGTGGGGGGGACCATCACCCTCTCCGGTGGAGACGGCGGCGACATAGGCGTGGGCGGCACCCTCAAGAGCGACGGAGAGCTCAGGTTCAAGAACATCAGCGTGGGCGGCACGGTGAAGATCGACGGCGGCGCGGGGGGAGAAAACGTCTCGGTGGGCGGCACGTTCAAGGTCTACGGCGACCTGAGCCTCAGCGAGAGGCTCAAGGTGGGCGGCAAGGCGACAATCGACGGCAACGCTAAGGCCGACTCCATGAGGGTGGGCGGGAGGCTGGAGGCGTACAGGGCCGAGGCCGACAAGTTCATCGAGGCCAGCGTCCTCAGAACCAGACAAGGAGCCAAGGCAGCCCGCATCGAGATAGGCCGCAGGGGGGAGGCCCGGGGCCCCCTCATAGGGGAGGTGGTCATAGCCAAGGAGCGCAGCGAGATCGAGGACGTATGGGCGGACGAGATACAGCTCAGAAGCAGGTCCCGGGCCGGCCACCTCCACGGCCGCAGAGTCCAGCTGGGGCACGGCTGCGAGGTCGAGGCGGTGACCTACACGGAGACGCTTAGGATCGAACCGTCGGTCAGGATCAGGACCCCGCCTCAAAAGGCTGAAAAACTAAGTGAACCACCCTTCTAGTGTTGCGCCATGGAGAGACGTACTAGGTACGACATCTACCGGGACATCCTCGAGACGGTGCGTCGGCGAGGCGCGACGGGGATCACGAGGATCAGCTATGGCGCGAACCTGCCCGTGGACAGGGCGAAGGAGGCTGTGGAGTACCTCATGGAGCGGAAGCTCATCGATGAGGAGGAGTACGGCGGCAACATGAAGTACGTCATGACCGGCAAGGGCGGCCAGTTCCTCAACGCCCTCAGGACCGTCCGTAAGTTTCTGGAAGAAAAGGGCGACGAGTTCTAGCGGACCCCTCCGCCTCCCCCGCCGAACCCGCCACCGCCGCCGAAGCCGCCACCGAACCCGCCCGATCGCCGGCCTCTGCCGGGTATCGCGGCGGTCCTTATGGGCATGAATATGTAGGGCATTACGGGTGCGAAGCGCGCCGGCGCGTAGGGCAGGTCCAGCCTCTGCATGGCCTCGGCCACCTTGTCGCCGACGCCCAGCGCTGTGCCGTAGACGAGCCACCGGCCCCACATGTTCAGGTCCTCGGCCTCGTAGCGCTGGAGCTGGCTGAAGTCCGAGAGGTGACGGGTGAAGCTGCCCCACTCAAGCTTCTCCTTGTAGACGTCCTCCTTCCACCTCCCGAATAGGGTCGAGGGGAACATGAAGGCTATGACGCACTGGACCACGGGTATGGCGCCGAACCAGACGGCTCTCAAGAGGATTCTGGCCGCGTTCTCGGCGGCCACGAGGAACATTACGGAGGCGAAGAAGACGACCACGGAGGCTACTAGGTACGGGAGTATTCGGGGCCTGCCGTTGTACGTGAACTCGTCGGCCACTGCCTTGCTGGGCCCACTCGTCAGCCGGGCGTAGTCTCTCTGCAGGCCGACGACCCTGCGCGCTATCGCCTCGTCTTGTCTGACGACTTCTGCCAGCCGCCTCAGATACTCAGTGTTTACCACGTCCCTGACGCCCAGATCGCTGAGGTACTCCACCACTTGGGACTCGTATTTGTCTAGGCCGCTCCGGTCGAGCACCTTTATCACGAAGTCCTTATCCCCGGTCATCTCGATGCTTATCTTCCCTCTCTCGTGGAGGTCCAGCAGGGTGGAGATGAGCCCGTCCTCGTCGTAGTCCCTAGCGTCGTTCTTGAAGACCAGGTTCACGAGCCACGGCTTCCGCCCGTCGTTGGGGACGGTGCTCAGGTACGTTGGAACCGTGAAGTCCCTCTCCTCGCCGTGCCTCCTGTATATGTAGAGAAAGAGCAGGGGCACGCCGAACCCGAGGAGCCTGTTGAGCCACAGCAAGCCTGTTGCGGCGGTGTACTGGAGGCCGTACCAGAAGTTGGCGTCCTCCGTCTTCTTCTTGACGTCGTCGACGGGTGTCATGAAGCCGCTGAACTCGTGGCCGTCGTTTATGAGCATCTCCAGCTCCAGCAGCTCGTTTTCGGCGAGGCTGCCGCTGAACGTGATCTCGCCGCCGCCCTCGCTTCTCGCAAGGTTCGGAGGATGCGGATACAGCTTTTCGATATAACCGGTGTCGACCAGAGTCACCTGGGCGCTCTTGTAGGGTATGTGCTCGCTGGCCAGCTTGAGGTTGAGGTGGATGTGGGTGGCGTCGTACTCCAGGGGGGGCCTGACCACGTAGACGTACACGACGCGGTACGTGTCGGGGTCGTAGTAGCCCGGGTTGTAGGCGCCCACCTCGCTGCGGTAGGCCAGCCTCTCCACGTCGTAGTAGTATGAGCCTGTGCCGCCGGGGTAGGTCACGTCTCCGTCCGCGTCCTTTACATAGGCCACCGTGCCCGGAGGGTTCACTATCTTGACGAACTCTATGTGGGGGTAGCCCACGTACCCGAGGGTGAGGGGCGCGTCCCAGTTCCGGAACAGGAACCTCTTGTCGCCGACGTTTAACTGGTAGCTGAACTCCTCCACCAGCGTCCCGTTGGGGTAGAGCATGGCGGCGTAGTCCGAAACGTAGGCTTCTTCCTCGAAGAGCCCCGAGACCGCTCCGGGGATGACCTGGGCACCGACGGCGAGGAGGAACGCGACGGCGAGGTACGTGGCTATCTGACGCTGCTCGGCCATCTACTTCACCGAGACATCTGGGCGCCTCTCTATCTCAGCCTCGAACTCTAGGTACGCCAGCTTCTCGGCGCCGGTAGCAGCCGCCACCAGGTTGCTGGGTATGGTCTCCCGCATCGTGTTGTACTCCTGGACCACGTTGTTGTACGTGTACCTGTGGCGGGCGATCTCGTCCTCCACGTCAACGATGGACTCCATGAGGTCCTTCATGTTCTCCGAAGCCTTCAGATCGGGGTAAGCCTCGGCCACGGCGAGCAGGCTGCTCATTATGGACCTGCTCTCCCTGTCTATCTCGCTGACGTTGCCGGGGTCCGCGTCCGTGACCCCCGCCCTCAGCTTGGCGATGCTCTCGAACACCTCCCTCTCGTGGGCCACGTAGCCCTTCACGGCCCCCAGGAGTTGCTCCACCATGTCCAGCCGCTTCTTCAGCGCCACCTTTATCTGGCCCAGGTTGGCGTCGGCGGCGTTCCTGTACTTGGCGAGCCGGTTATAGATGGACACAACCGCGTAGACGACGGCGATGACGACGACTAAAAAAACCAAGTTTACGGCCTGCAAGATTATCACTATCTTCTAAACCATGCCCCAATTTAAACTCACTCACAGGGAAACCGTCATATCGGCGACGCCCCCGCTTTATTCCCGTGGTTGATTTGACGGATTACTCAAACCTCACATGGGTGGAGGTCGAGGAACGGCTCAGGGATACAAAGCTGGTGGTCTTCCCCACGGGCAGCGTGGAGCAGCACGGCCACCATCTCGGGGTGGGCGCCGACTGGCTACAGGCAGACGCCATAGCCAGAAGAGTCGGCGAGGAGTGCGGCGCCCTCGTGCTACCGACGCTGTGCTACGGCGTCTCCGGGCACCACAAGGAGTTCCCCGGCGTCCTCACCATGATGTTCGAGACCTACATGAGGGTGATAGGCGAGATACTGGACAGTCTGGCCAGGTACGGCGTTGAGAAGGTGGTCTTCGTAAACGGCCACGGCGGAAACACGGCCGCCATAGTGGAGGCCGCTAAGATGGCCCGAGACAGGCGCGGGATGCTGTGCGCGGTGACCCACTGGTGGGACGTGCTCGCGTCGGAGAGCATCTTCGGCCACGCCGCGGAGGAGCACGCCGGCTACGCCGAGACGGCCCTCACCTTGGCGTCGAGGCCCGAGGCCGTGAGGATGGACAGGGCCCTGCTTAAGGAGACCAGGCAGACGGACAAGGAGATACAGCTCGTCAGGGCCGGCCTGGCCAGGTTCAGGGGCGGCGTCGTGAGGATACCCCTGCGCACGATTGACGTGACGGACGTCGGATCCATGACCGAGGCGCACCCCGACGATGCTCCGACCACGGGCGACTACTCCATGATAACGCCGGAGTACGCCGAGACGCTCATGGCCAGGGTCGTGGACTGGCTGTGCGCGTTCATCGAGAGGTTCGAGGGATTCCAGGTGCCGCAGGTGGATAGGGCTTATCCTTAGGCCCTCAGCTCCACGGCCGCCACGTCCCCCGTGTTCAGGGATAGGCCCCCGATCTTGCTTGGTAGAATCTTAACGACGGGCTCCGGCGTTGGGGTCAAGTAGAGCGAGAGCCCCAGCAGAGGCTCGCCGTCCAGGGTGAAGCTGAAGCCCCGGGTGTCGGCGATGGCGGCCCCGTCTTTGACCTCCCTCACGTCGGCGATGGGCTGGCCGAGGAGCCCAACGGTTCCGATGGTGGGCCGCTCCGTGTGGAACCCCAGCCACCCGTAGTAGGGTATGCCGCCGTCGATCACGCCGGGCTCGCCGTCAAGGAGGCCCGTCAAGCCGGCTCCACGGGGGCTCAGCCTCATGAGGGCGTACTCGGGCTGGCTCCAAACCACCTCCCCCGCGATCTCCTCCGTGGGCTCGGCGTCGGCGAAGCCTTTGAGCACGTGGACGGGGTGTCCTCCCCGCGCCCTGAGGGGATCTGAGGGCTCCCTCACCTCCAGGTGTATGTGGGGGGAGGTGCCCCAGCCATAATATCCCGAGCGTAAAAGGGTCCCAAGCTCCATGCCCAAGTCCACGTGGTCCCCTATGGATAGGGCTGTATCGACATGGAGCATCTTAACCACGACGCCGGGGTTGTCAGCCGGCCTGAGCAGGGTGACTGCGTCGTACCCGGCGTCGGTGAAGCCCCTTCCCCTCGGAGCCTTAACGTGTCTGACTTTGAGCACTTCACCCTCCACGGGGGAGGGCGCCGCGCCGCCGAACTCGAGGGAGGGGTAGACGTCGATCCCGGTCTTGAGCCTGTGCCCCGGGTAGGGGCTGTTGAACAGGCTGAAACGCCCCTCACGGGGGCAGTGGACCCTCACCCCCATGGACTCCGCCACCGGCATCATCCCTGACAACACTCGACGTTTCTAGGGGTGGACACCGACATTAATCGTTTTCCCAACGGGGATAAATACGGTTTTAAATGGATGCACGCGATATGTGATTGAACGTACATGGAACCTGCTTTAAGGGGCATACTGGAGAAGGTCATAGACGAGGAGCTGAGTGACGACAGGCTCGTGGGCAACTACAGGATATTCACCCAGTTCAAGAACGTGGGACTCATCGAGAGCGTGCCCAGCGCCATGTTCGGCCGCATATACACCAGGGCCTACAACGCGTGGCTGGAGTACAAGGCGGGGGACGATAAGCCTCTGAACAGGCATGAGGCCACGGAGTTCAGCAGGATCTTCGCGACGCGCGCCTTGGAGATAAGGTCCCGGCTCACCGAGATATCCAGCCTCTGACCAACAGAGTCATAGCCGCCTCAAGCCGTATCTTTTCGCATGTGTGAGACATATGTCTCCGACGAGGAGTACCCGACATACTTCGTCAAGCTTGAGGCCATGCGAGAGAAAGCGGCGGCCGAGTTGCGCCTAACCGGAGACGTGCTGGACGTGACCACGGGGTCGGCGTACTACGCTATGGCCCTAGCCAAGGAACACCCCGACATCCATGTGACGGCCATAGACATCGCCGGCCTCGAGACGGCACGGGAAAACGTGGACAAAGCAGGGCTGTCCAGCAGGGTGACGCTGAGGGAGATGGACGCCACGAGCCTACTGTTCAGGGACGAGAGCTTCGACCACGTGGTGAACTTCCTCGGGTTGGAAGACGTCCACATGACCAGGGGACGCATGGGCGTGGAGAAGACGTTCAGGGAGGCCCACAGGGTGCTGAAGCCCGGCGGCTCGTTCAGCTTCGCGGCCATGCCCAGCGACGAGGCGGAGACCCCCGCCCAGAGAAACGAGGTCGAGGTATTCTCCTAGATATGCGGCGCGACGTGGCTGACCAAGGCGGAGTACATGGACCTGGTTTCCGGCTCAGGGCTGATCCTGGAGTACAGCAGGGTGTTCCGGACTAGGAAGAAGCTCACCGAGGAGCAGGCTGGGGAAGAGGGGGGGTTCGTCTGCGAGAACGTCCCAGCCATATACGGCAGGCCCGCACGCGGCTTCGACGAGGCGTGGGAGAGGTTCCGCCGTAGCATCACGGAGCACGGATTGGGCCACTACTCACGGGTGGAGCTATTCGTCACGAGGAAGAAGCCTTAACTGCTTCTATCTCCCTCAGGTGCCTCTCGACCTCTGCCTCCCTGTACCCCGGGTTCTCCAGCAGCCTGTAGTCGTACTCGGAGCCCTTGCCCAGGGCGATGGTGAGCCGGTCCAGGCCGTCAGGGTTGAACCCCAGTAGAATCTTCACGGTCAGCCTCGGGTGCCTAGTGATCAGGTGCCTGAATAGTGCCTTCTTGGCGTCAGGGGAAAGCCCGGCAAGCGTCTCCTCGTCCATCCAGAACATTGAAGACTGTCTCGACTTAAAAACGGGTCGAAAGCCGCTGCTCTACTCCTCGGTCTTCTTCGCGACGGCTTCCTCGATCCTCTTCATCCGGTCCTCTATGTGCCTCTGCTTGTCGAGGAGCCTCTTCAACCGGGTCACGACCTCGTCGATCTTATCTTCCTCGTCCATCTAACGGCTCAGTCTCCCGGCGGCTGGGTCGCTACGAACCTGCAGTGCGGGTCGTCCTGGGTCAGTATCTCCGGTATCTGCACGTCTATGTCCGGGCGGTACGTCTGCCAGAACGCGTGGTGGAAGAACCGGCAGTAGAGCAGCCCGACGTCGCTGCAGCCGCGGGCCCGCCACAGCCGCTCGTATGGGCAGAGATACGTGTAGCTCACCAGCTCGTCGTCCGTGAAGCGTATCCTCTCCTTCCTCGTGTCGGGGTGCCCTGGAAGGTCGTAGTGCTCGAATAGGCTGCGCATGTTCACAGGAAGCCCCTGCTCCAGGTGCCTCTCCCTGAGCCTCTCGCCCCGGGCCCTGCCGTACGCCTGTATGGCGCGGATAAGCGCCTTCTCGCCCGCCTCGCCGAAGCTGTCCACCATCTCCCTGGCGAAGGTGCAGTACATGAGGGCCCATAGATCCCCCGAACTCCGCGATGTCCTTCTCAGAAACCATGCCCGGTCCAAGAGGAATACCTATTACATGTTTAAAACATGTAGCGTGAAGGCCTTGAAAAGAGACAGCTTCACTGGCTGAAGCCACCTTAAGGAACCTAAAACGCTGCTACGCTACTAGAACCACCTGCGTCTTTTTCTCGCCCTTTTCAGCTGAGCCCTTGAGCATCTCCAGGTAACAAGTGAAGCATATTTCACCTGTCTCCGCGTCGTAGCCCTTGAAGCCCCTGATGGGCTCCCTGCATCTACCACACATAGCAGCCATAATCGAAACCTATTGCCGGTTAATCACTCATGGATTTATCGGTAAATAGGTGCGCATCGCATACAGACACAAACCTGTACCTTCATACCACGCCGTGAACCCCATTTCTTGACCCGGAAGAGACATGGCGAATACAGTGGTGGAAGAGGGATTCGAGGACGTGAAGCTACTCTACCCTACTAGAGACTCTAAAAGGCAGGCTTAGAGGCGGAGGTAGTCGACAAGGCCGGCATGACCTACATCGGCAAGAAGGGTGGAAGCATAAAAGCCACTGAGGCGCCGAGGAACATCGACGTAGACCACTATTAGGCGCTCAGCGTCTCTGGGGGCTGGGCACCAGACGGGATGAGGGTCAAGGAAGAGATGGTGAAGCTGGTGAAGGAAGCCGACGCTACCGGCCCTGTCACAGTGACCATATGCCATGCCGCCCAGCTACTCATAAGGGCGAGGTGGTAGAGGGCCGCAGGTTCACGTGCGTCAGGAGCTTCTCGAAGGACGTGAAGAACGCGGGCGGGAGCTATGTGGACGAGCCCATGGCGGTGGACGGCAACTTCGTGACCAGCCATCCGCCTGAATTCCCGTCTGGCTCCCAGCCCTCCTCAAGCAGCTAGAGTAACCACCCTTTTTTTCAGTTAGGGTTAAATGAGAGAAGCCTGCTCAGTATCGCCATTGAAGAGGCTTGGCGTTACTCGATTCCATCCGCGAGGAGAAGCAGATACTCTACTTGGCCGTGTCGACGGCTCTCCGAGGGATAATTGACAACCTCAGAGTCGTCGTTTGGCAGCCCTTCGCGCTGAGCCTCGGCGTCCCCGTCAGGAGCATCGGAGCCCTTGAGAGCCTCATGGACCTGGCCAAGATAGCCGTCCAGCCCGTGTTCGGGGCCGCCTCGGACGTCTACGGGAGAAAACCGTTCCTTGTGCTCAGGGACTCCCTCATGCTAGCGTCCAGCCTCTGCTTCCTTTTCGCCCGGTCGTGGCTCCTCCTTGCTGTGAGCATGACGCTGCTGGGGCTGAGCATATCCTTGGTTCCCGTCTGGCAGACGACCGTGGCCGAGTCCGCGAGAGGCAACGAGATGGGAAGGATATACAGCATCCTAGGCAGCTGTTACATGGCCACCGGTCTCCTCGGCACCCTCGCCGCAGGGTGGCTAGCGGACAACAGGGGGTACAGGTGGGTCTTCTCCCTCGCGGCCTTGTTCGCGGCCGCGTCGCTGGTGGTGACGGCGCTCAGGATCAGAGAGACCAGAGACAGAGAGGCATCGACATCGTTCACCTTGAGCCAGGTATGGGGATCGCTGCTGGACACCTTCAGGCCACCCAGATACCTCTGGGGCTTCTACTTTGCCATGTCCGTCGATCTCTTCGCCTTCAGCGTGGGGTGGAGGCTCATCAACGGGCTGCTCACCGAGGCGTTCAGCTTCACCCCCGGGATGCTCGGGCTGATGACGGCTATGAACGCTGGGACCATGTCGGTGTTCCAAGTCGTCCTCGGCAGACACGTGGATAGGGTCGGCTACGTCAAGTACCTAGCCATAAGCCAGACGCTGTCATGCATGCTACTAGCGTCGCTCCTGTTGAACCAGAGCTTCCCCGTGGCGATGGCAGCCAACGTGCTGATGGGCTTGGCCGCCGCTTTCTGGGCTCCAGCCGAGCAGGCTTGGATCTCGCAGAACGTCGATCCGAAGGAGAGGGCGAAGTCCATAGGCGGGTACGCGACCTTCAGGGGCCTGGTGGCGCTCCCCGGGCCCTTGGTAGGGGGCGTTCTCTACGACGCCTACGGCTACTACATGCCTGTGCTGGTGAACCTGGCGCTGGCGGCGGTTGACATCGGCCTCATCGTTTTCCTCGTGAGGGGCCGTGTGAGGCCCGAGGAAACGGTTTAACAGATCTTCTTCAGCTCAAAGATCACCGGGTTGTTCCCGTCCGGGCACGCATGCCTAGCGACCTTGGACCCGTCCTCCGACTCCACGAACGCCACGTCCGCTCCGTGGGCCAAAGCGTATATCTTGGGCAACATCGAGTAGAGCGCGTGTAAACAGATTCTCCCCTCTATCTCGTGGGTGTCCCAGTCAAACACAGTCTCGTCGCCGACCCTGTGACCGGCCACGCAGTGGCCCATCTGGCTTATGACCCTTGCCTGTACTTTAACCATGCATGCTGTTCGGCGGCGGCCGCATATAATTGTTCAGCCCAGCTAAATTCGTCCGATTTTTATTGGGGCAAGGCATCATGTAACCAGTCTGGTAGGTTGTGGTCCAGTGGGGATAAAGGAAAGCGTCAGCGAGGTCAGGGGATTCTTCTCCAAGCAGAGCCACAACTACTGGATGATGATAGTCCGCAGCGGCGGCGCCATGTTCCTCTTCAACCTCACAGGCAACTACAGCAGCATATACACGAAGGCCCTGGGCGCCGACAACGTCATGATAGGCTACCTGAGCAGCGTCAGCTCCTTCATAAGCATGATCATAAGCATGCCCGTCGGCTGGGTGACCGACAACTACAACCTGAAGAAGGTCATGGGCGCGGGGATGCTCCTGCACGTGGTCATGGTCGGACTCTACGCCTTCGCCCAGGACTGGCGGTGGATACTGCTGGCCATGGTCGTCAACCCCTTCACCATGTCTCTCATGTTCCGCAGCCAGCAGGTCATAGTGATAAACGGCCTCAAGCCAGAGGACAGAGCCACGGGGATGGGTTTCAGGATGATCATAGCCCAGATACTGGGCCTGCTGAGCCCCATACCGGCCGCCCTCCTCGTCAACCACTTCGGCGGCCTCAGCGTAGACGGTATCAGGCCCCTGTACATCATGCGCCTCGCCGGGATGATCTGCGTCTACGGCTACGTCTACCTGAGGCTGACAGACGTGCTCCCCCATTCAAGGAACGACTCGAAGGCGAGCTTCCTAGGCGACATGGCTGAGGTGATGAAGGGGGGCAGGAAGTTGAAGACGATGATCGTCGTCGGAGCGCTTGGGGCGCTTGTCTGGAGCACTATGGAGAACTTCGTTTTCCTCTACGCCGCTGAGGTGAAGGGCGCAGACGAGCTGGTCCTGGGGCTCATGACCACGGTTTCGACGATAGCAGCGATCATCTTCTCGGTCCCCATGAACAGGCTCGCCGACACCAGGGGCAGGAAGTTCTCGTTCATCTCGGTGAGACCGGCGCTGTGGCTGAGCTTCGCCATCGTCGTGTTGGCGGATAGCCCGTACTGGCTGCTCCCCGCCTGGTTCCTGAGGGGGCTGGCGCTGAGCAGCAGCGCATATGAGACGCTCATGATGGAGCTGGTGCCGCCGGAGCAGAGGGGCAGGTGGCTGGGCATAAGCAACACGTTCAGCGCCCTGGTTAGGGTTGGGGCTCCCATACTTGGGGGCTACCTCTACG
>CAZBUI010000016.1:0-6544 GCA_964495055.1 uncultured Candidatus Bathyarchaeia archaeon
CGTTCTTCCTCAAGGACTGGCCCGGCGAGCAGAAGGCGTTCTACGCCATGCCCTACGACGAGGAGGCTGACGCCGCCTACCTGGAGGAGACCTACGGCTCCGCGGGGATGGGCGGCAGGGTGGTCAGGGCGTTCGACCTCCTCTACGGCGGCATCGAGGTGAGCAGCGGCACCATGCGCATCCATTTGCCGGAGCTTCTAAAGGAGCGCATCAGGTATAAGGGCCTGAACCCGGACAACTTCGGGTACTACCTGGACGCTTTCAGGTACGGGGCGCCGCCCCACGCCGGCTGGAGTGTCGGCATGGAGCGTATAACCATGGCGGTGACGGGGCAGAGCAACATCAGGGAGTGCTGCATGTTCCCCAGGGACCGGGATAGGCTGGTGCCCTAGGTTGACGCGGACCAGCGACTACAAGATGGTCATAGTGGTGCGCACCGACCTGGGGATGAGCGTGGGCAAGATGGTGGCCCAGGCGTGCCACGCCGCGGTGGCGGCCAGCGAGGAGTCCAAGAGGACCCAGACCAAGCACTGGCGCAGGTGGAGGGACACAGGGGGCAGGAAGGTGGCCCTGCAGGCGGAGAGCCTGGAGGAGCTGAGGGAGCTGGCTCGCCGGGCCGAGGAGCTGGGCATCGTCAACGTGCTGATCGAGGACGCGGGGCACACGGAGGTGCCTCCCGGGACCGTCACCTGTCTGGGCGTCGGCCCCGACCAGACCATGAGGATAGACATGGTGACGGGGGATCTTCCTCTTCTTTAGTGGGGTGCCGGGTCTGTGGCCTGTTTCTTGTGATGGGTTGTTTGGGGGTTTGGGTGTGTTGGTTGTTTTCCTTATAGTTGGTTACTTGCTATAGGCGTTTTTGGGGGACGACGTGCTGCTTGGATATTCAAATTTAAGTGTTTTTATTTAGTATCCAGTTGGATGCGTGGGTGTCCGCCGCCGATGTCTATTTATCGGTAAGCCATGGCCCCATTGTATGCTTTATAGTCTGGGCGATATGACAAAGATTATCCCTCGCCACACCGACTGTTACGCGTCCGGATTAGTGTGTTGAACCCCAAGAAGAGGCTTCCTAAAGGCTCCGAAGAGATAGCCCGAGCGGGAGGCTACATCCTCGTCAAGTACGACCTAGAGAAAAAACCGTACTACAGCGTGTTCCAGTTCTACGAGACCAGCGGAGGCACCCGCTACGTCCCCAGGGGAGGAGGCGGCAGGGACCTCGACGAGGTGAAACGACAGCTGGAGAGAATCACCAGAGCAAGACCCCACGCCAAGTGACGTAAAAGGCGACGTGAACACAGGGAATACCCCCTCAAGCAACTTAGGAGACGAGCATAACCATAATGCTATAGGTTAAGCAGATGGCCCAGAAAAAGCTGGACTAGCTAGCTGAAGACTTCTTAGGAAATGGCCCTCGACCCTATGATAGGAGTCTTTCGAGGCTCTCCATGTTGAACTTTGTGCCGGCGCATCCATTCTTCAGTAGACAAAGCGCCTTCAGAGGTACATCTACATCTTTGAGCATCTCATGGGCCAGCTTTATCTCGTCGCCGCAAGCCACCCCGATTATCGCGTCATAGTGGTTTTCCTGGAATATCTTCGTTATACAGGAACCGCCTGGCAACACGTAGACATCGTAGCCCATCTCCTCACTCAGAGTAACGGCTTGGTTGATGAGACAGTCTTCGCTGCAGTGAGCACAGACAAATGATGGAGACCCCGCATCGAAACTCGCTTTACACCTGTGATCCATGTATTTCCGGGAACAGTGGGGCAACAGCAACGTTTTCCTATCAGCTTTATCAAATTCGTCGCTGTTTACTAGGTTCCTAGTCTGGATGGTGAGAAGGTCCTCTATGAGCGTTATGGAGTCGGTGATGTTTAGGCCTGTCATCTCGTCTACGTTGAACTTCTTCACGATGTATCGGGCCACGTCTCCCATCTTGAGGTGTAGTTCCATATTCTGGGTTATTGATGCTAGTTCTTTGAAGAATGACTGCGATATATGTGTCAAGTCGAAATAGAAACTATATGGCACCCCAATTGTATAGTTAGTCCGTTTATAAGCATTTTTGTGAGTTAAACTATATTTAATCAACAGTAAAACGTGCTGGTCGTTTCATCAAAAAGGCTTTCTGATTAACCGGGGTCTATTGCTCTATGCTGTACTTCATATACGGATCGTTCATGGACATAGACAACCTGAGGAAGCATACGCCGAGCGCGGAGTTCGTCTGCAGGGCGCTGATCCCAAACTGGGAGGTCCAGTTCAACTACTACAGCAGCAACTACGGTGGAGGCTGCACGGGCATAGAACCCGCCCTCAACAGGCTGGTTCGTGGAGCAGTCTACGATATACCGCCGGACGAGATGGAGCACCTAGACACCGTGGAGGGGATCCCCAGCGGCACCTACTACCGCCACCCCATAATGGTGGTGAGCGAAGAGGGGGTGCCCATGCTCGCCCACGTCTACCGCACCACCAACCCAAGGGGGCCGTTCAAGCCGACCCAGCGATACCTCCGGTACATTGTGGACGGAGCCAGGGCCCTCGGCCTTCCAGCCGATTACATAGCCAAGTTCGAGGGGCTCGACACCGTGGACTAGCCTGTTTATATCCCACCCAACGTTCTTCTCCCTGAGTTGAAGCCCTGGGACATCGTCCTCACCGCCGTCAACAGCCTCAACGAGCGCAAGCTCAGGCTCAGCCTCAACGTCCTGGGCGTCCTCATAGGCATTGCGGCCGTCACTGGCCTCGTGAGCATCACCCAAGGCCTCTCCCAGGAGGTGGGCGGTCAGCTTGAGATGTTCGGCCCCAACAACGTCATGGTGGTGCCCTTCACGATCCAGCCGGGCCGCGGTCTCGTGGGCGAGAGCTTCAACTGGCGCGATGTCCAGATATTGGAGAAGACGCCCCACGTCAAGTACCTGAGCCCCATCGTCGGCAGCAAGATAGCCAGCTATAGCGTACGCGGCGAGACCTACGTCTGCAACGTCTTCGGCGCCGAGCCCATCTACTTCGAGATATTCAAGTACTTCGAGATGGCCGACGGCCGGGCCCTCGTCCAGAGCGACAAAGCATCCGTCGTCCTGGGCCACCTCGTCGCCAACCCCCAGGGCCTAGACAGGCCCGCCTACGAGGTGGGGGATAGGATCACCCTCACCCTCAGGGTCAGCGGCGAGGAGAAGCAGGCCACCCTCCGCGTCGTGGGCGTCATGGAGAAAGTGGGAGGCACCTTCGGTAGCGAGGACGACAACAGCGTCGTCATCCCCTTCAGGGAGGCCCAGCAGATATTCGAGTCGGGCAGCAGCGTAGACTACGTAGCCATGACCGTAGACGCGGTCGAGAACGTGGACGCCGTCGTGGAGCACATCGAGGACGAGTTCGGCGACGGCGTCATGGTCATGAGCTTCGAGATGGTCCAGGAGCAGGTGGGCCAGATATTAGGGACCATAGAGGCGGTGCTCGGCGGCATAGCGGCCATCAGCCTCATCGTCGCTGGGGTCGGCATCATAAACACCATGACCATAAGCGTCATGGAGCGGACGCGGGAGATTGGTATACTCAAGGCCATAGGCGGCAAGAGCAGGGACGTTCTCTACCTCTTCCTCAGCGAGGCCACCATAACGGGGGTCATAGGCGGCATACTGGGCGCAGCCCTCGGCTTCGTGCTCGGCAGAATAGTCGGAGACTACATAGGGCTCCCCGTGTCCACGTCGCCCGTCCTCGGCCTGGCCGTGGTGAGCTTCGCCATGGTGACAGCCGTCCTGGCGGGCCTCTACCCGGCGTGGAGGGCGGCCGGCATGAACCCTGTTGACGCCCTCAGGTACGAGTGAAAAGAGGCGCCGCCCTGGGGTTTCTCAACCGGTTTTCAAGCTCTAGACGGTGCTCTCGTACAGGTCCACCAGCATCTCGACCAGCTCGTCCTCGGTTTCGAGCCGCGAGACCGCCAGCGGTATGCCCTCGTGGGCGGCCAGCTGGACGGCCAGCGGGTCCAACTCCCCCTCTAGGCCGTGGAGCACTATGACCCTAGGCTTGAAGGGGCTGATCTTCACCGCGATCATGGGGGACCTGCCGCGGCTCACGCCGCTGAACACCAGAGCCCGTTCGCTGGTGGTGCCGAATATCCTGTAGAAGTCCAGGCCGCTGAGCATCTGTATGGCCTTGATGCTGTCAACGACCGTGTACCCGAACACGTTCTGCTCCAGCTTGTCTTGGCCGGTGTAGACCTCGCCGGCGACGGCCTCCACGATCTCCGCGGCGCTGACGGGCGCCATGAACTCCCGTATGTCTATGAACACGTCGCTCGGGTCTAGGGTGATGCGCGAGAGCTGCCTGATGTAGTTGCCGCCGTTGGACTCGTCTATGTCAAGCAACGCCTCCACGTACCGCTTGATGAAGCCGCTACCCGGGCTGCGGCGGCGGCCCGTCTCGTAGTCGCTCACCACGGAAGGCGAAAGGTCTAGGACGCCCGCCAGCTCGATCTGGGTGACCCCGAGGAGCCCCCTCCACTTACGCATGGTCTTCCCCGGGCTGGGCGACAGCACTATCTCTCCCGCTATACGCTTCGCCAGCGTATCCCGTGTCGGGCTGTAGTTGGACATATCCTCATTGAAGGATGTGTTCGGTGTAATAAAACCGTCTAACGTGGCCCGGCACGGGGCGTTGGAGGCATCGCAGGTTGCTGGAATACGCTCGGGGAGCATCTAAATACCGCGGCCGGTGTGGTCTTGCTGACGCCATGAGGATATGGTCGCTCCACCCCCGATACCTCGACTGGAAGGGCCTAGGAGACCTATGGAGGGAAACGCTACTCGCCCAGAAGGTGCTGCAGGGGGAGACGAGAGACTGGAGGAGCCACCCCCAGCTGGACCGCTTCAAGACGCACAGGGCCCCCTGCACGTCGTTGGCCGCTACTCGTGGAGGTATATGCTGAGAGCCTGAGGAGGGGCTACAGCTACTACCACTCCAAGATACTCTGCCCCGGCGCGGAGGCTGACCTCATCGGGTTGAACCGCGGTCAGCTGGAGTACGAGTTCAAGACCCTGCAGGAGAGGCTCAGGGGGAGGCAACCAGACAAGTACCGCGAGAGCCTCGGCGTCTCAGAGGCGGCGCCTCACCCGCTGTTCAAGGTCAGGCCCGGCCCACCCGAGCCGTGGGAGAAGTCCTACTGGCGAAAAAATGAATAAAAAAAGTTGGGGGGCTACTCCTCCATGAGCTCCTCTATTTCCTCGAAGCCCTCGACGTAATGGTCCTTCTCGTCGGGGGCCAGCTCGTAGAGGAGCCTCAGGAACTCGCCGGCGTGCACCCTCTCCTCGTCCGCTACGTCCACGAGCACCTTCTTCGCCAGCTCGTTGTCGGTGGACTCGGCGAGCTGCATGTATAGCTGTATGGCCTCGTACTCCGCCGCGACCATGAACCTTACCGCCCTGACGAGCTCCTCGTGGGTCAGCTTCCTGTCTGCCGCCATGCCGCTGAACGGGTTTCCAAACTCAGGCATTTTAACCTAGTCTAAATCAGCAGCTATGCTATTAACGGTTAGCATCCCAGACTCAGCGCGCTAGCCCCAGGGCGTCACGACCGCCTTGGAAAGGAAGAGCAGGCAGCCGAAGCAGGTATTGATGTATGGGTAGAACCAGTACACCGAGTCAACGGCCCTGTCCAGGACCAGCAGCCCGGCCGCCACCAGCGGATACGTCAACGGAAGGAGACTCAAGGGGTTCCCCGAGCCCAGCCATAGGGTTAACGCGGCCAGCCCTGTCCACAAAGCAAAGCACAGGGCCAGCGACGCCCGTCTGCCGAGCACCACCGCCGTGGTACTTATCCCCGTCTCCGCGTCAAAGGCTATGTCGGGAACCGCCGAGAAGAGGTGCATGCTGAAGGTGTGCATGAATGCGGCCGCCAGCACAGGCATAGGCGGTAGCGCCCCCGACGCCAGGTAGTATGAGAAGACGCCGGGCAGCGCGTAGAGCATGTTTGACGCCGAGTCCAGCAGCGGCCTCTGCTTGAACCGTATGGGCCCGGCGCTGTAGAAGTAGCTTAGGAAGAAGAACCCCAGCAGCATCAGCCGTTCGACCAAGCCGGCCTGGAAGACCGCCAGCAGCAGGCCCAGCCCAAGCGCCGCCCAGACCAGCCGCCTCAGCGCCATCCGCATCTCAGGCTCGACGCGGTGCTCCTTACCCCCTTTCTTGGGGTTCAGCTCATCGGTCTCCCGGTCCCACAGGTCGTTGACGCCGTAGAGCAGCACGTTGGCCGGGAACATGAAATAAAAGAAGTACGCGAAGAACCAGGGCTCTAGGAGATCCAGGTACCTGTCGGCGCCCCATATGCAGCCCACCGTGTAGGGCCCTAGGAGGTAGAGCCAGAAACGGGGCCTGCTGACCCTGACGGCGAGCCCCAGGTACTCACGCGCGTTCATGCCGGTCACGCGGACAACGTGCTGTAGCCTATGGTGCCGACGATCCTGGTGACGCTGGGCTTCACCTTCCTCTCGTAGACGATGAAGGGGCCCTTGTGGATCACCCGCGCCTTTCCGCCGGGGCT
>CAZBUI010000016.1:6554-19731 GCA_964495055.1 uncultured Candidatus Bathyarchaeia archaeon
ACAGCCGCGCCCAGCCCCTCGGGCACGATGACCAGCTTCTCCAGCAGGGTGACGTCGTGTCCCTGCCTATCTAGGAGCGCGGCAGCGGCTAGGCCACCGAAGCCGGCTCCGATGACTGTTATAAGCATATGAGCGTTCCCTAGACGGCAGTTAATATATCTTCGCAAGTCTCCATGCATCACATTAGGAATGGTTTTTCAGGAAAGGTTCGACAGCATCCCATCATGGAGAGGGAACTGGCAGCCTTCGTCGGCGCGGTCTTCTTCGTTTCAAGTTGCTTTATGGTGCGGTTCGCGTCGGCGGCACCCTTCGGCTCGCTGTCAGCAGTCTTCATCGCCTTTTTCGCGCTACCCTCGTACTTTACCCTAGTATATTACGCGGGGGCGAGGAGGGGGCTGACCGCTCTCTTCGTCCTCAGCGTCCTGCCTCTGCTCGTCGAGCCTTCGCCGTGTGGACGGGTTTCCCGTACGGCGAGTTCCACTACTCTGGGATGCTGGGCTACACGGTGTTGGGGCTCGTCCCCGCCTCTGAGAGCTTCGCCTATACGCCGATACTGCTCGGGGCGATGTCCGTTGCCGGCAGGTACAGCGGCGGCAGCCTCATGAGGTTCGCGCTGTTCTACGTGTTGACTGGGGGAGAGGACAGCCTACCTCTGCCGTCCAGCGTCTCCACCAGCCTCATCTGGGTGCTGTGCTTCTGGACGGGGTACAGCCTGCTGAACGTGCTGCTGATACCCAGCCTGCTGGGCGTGGCGGAGATCCTGGCTCTTCTTAGAATCTATGAATAATAATGGGGGTTGGGGCTACTCGCACTTCTTGAGGAGCATCTCCCAGCGGTGGTCTACGCCCTTCTGGATGGCCTTGAGCAGCTCCGTGTTGGGCTCGGGTCTGAACAGGTGGCGGAACCTTCCCTGGGTCTTCAGGTATTCCTCCACCGGCTTCTTGCTCTCCGGCCTGCGCGCGATGGCTGCGCTGGGGCCGCTGAGCTTGTACACGGGCCACCCGTCTATGAGCTCCACCTCGTAGAGGGGGAACACGCAGGTCTGGGTGGCGAGCCTGGAGACGGTGATGGTGTCGGAGGTGGGGTATCTCCAGCCCCTTGTGCACGCGATGAAGGCGTGGAGGAACTTGGGTCCCTCGATGCCGAAGTTCTTCCTGCACTTGTCCAGCACGTCCTGGGGCCACGCCGGGTTCAGGGTCGCCGCGTAGGGTATCTCGTGGGCGACGACGATGTCCATGATGGGCTTCTTCCACTGCATCTTGCCCGGGATGACTTTCCCGGCCGGGCTTGTGGTGGTGCTGGCCGCTAGGGGCGTGCCGCCGCTCCGCTGGATGCCGGTGTTCATGTACGCCTCGTTGTCCATGAGCACGTAGGTGAAGTGGTGGCCCCGCTCCAGGGCGCCGCTCAGCGCCTGGATGCCTATGTCGTAGGTGCCGCCGTCGCCGGCGAACGCTATTATGTTGATGTCCTCGTATTTGGCGAGGGGTCCCCTGCCTTTTCGCCTCTGGGCCCTCCACGTGGCCTCGATTCCGCTGGCGTTTGCCGCCGCGTTCTCGAAGGCGTTGTGGAGCCAAGGCACCTTCCAGCTGGTGAACGGGAAGATGGTGGTGGCGACCTCCAGGCAGCCCGTGGCGTTTGTGACTATGGTGGGCTTGTCGGAGGCGGCCTTCATTATCATCCTGGCTACGATGGGGTGGGCGCACCCGGCGCAGAGCCGGTGGCCGCTTGTCAGCGTGTCCTCTATGTGTGCTGCTTCCTTCATCGTCAGTCTGCTCATGCTACTCACCTCTCACTCCTATGAAGGTGGAGAGTTGCTCCACCTTGCCCGTCTTACGTATCTTCTTCATGCTCCTGTACGCCTCCCTGATCATGTCTGGGCTCACGTCCCTGCCGCCGAGGCCGACGACGTAGTTTGCCATCAACGGCTTCTCCTCGTCGCGGTAGTAGGCGGTCATGAGCTCCTCCATGAGCGGGCTCGCCGGGGCGCCGAAGCTGACGCATTTCTCCATTACGCCCAGCACCGGCGTGTCGCCTACGGCCTTCTTGATCTCCTCCACGGGGAACGGCCTGAACAGCCTCAGCTTGATCATGCCGGCCTTGACGCCCTCGGCGCGCAGCTCGTCCACCATGTAGCGGATGGTGCCAGTCATGGAGCCCATGCCGATGAGGGCGACCTCGGCGTCGTCCATCATGTAGGGCTCGACGTACCGGTAGCTGCGGCCGCTGAGCCTGCCATACTCGTCGTCGATTTCCTTGATGTGCTTCAGCGCCTGCTCCATGGCTTCCACCTGCTGCATCTTGTGCTCGTAGTAAAAGTCCTGGAGGTCCAGGGGCCCCATGGTGAGGGGCAGCTCGGGGTTAAGCCTGAACTCACCCTTGCCCATGTGGCCCTCAACCTCTATGAAGGGCCTCTCCCCGATGAACTTCTGGACTGCCTCGTCGGGCAGCGTCAGCACGTTCTCCATGGTGTGGCTCAGGGTGAAGCCGTCTAGGCACACCATCACCGGCAGCTGCACGTCGAGGTGCTCGCCGATCCTCCACGCCATTATGGTTGCGTCGTAGACCTCCTGCGCGTTCTCGCAGTAGATCTGTATCCAGCCGCTGTCGCGGGCGCCCATGGTGTCGCTGTGGTCGTTGTGGATGTTGATGGGGCCGCTGAGCGCCCTGTTTACCACAGCCATCACTATCGGCAGCCGGAGGCTGGACGCTATGTAGACGATCTCCCACATGAGGGCTAGGCCGTTGGCAGCGGTGGCGGTGAACGCACGCGCCCCAGCGGCGCTTGCGCCGACGCAGTTGCTCATGGCGCTGTGCTCACTCTCCACCGCGACGAACTCGGTCTCCACCTCGCCGTCCGCGACGTACTCGCTGAAACGCTCCACGATGATTGTCTGGGGCGTGATGGGGTAAGCGGCCACCACGTCGGGGTTGACCTGCTTGGTGGCGTACGCGACCGCCTCGTCGCCGTTGAGTCCCATAAGCTTCTGTTCAACCATTACTTCCTCACCATCTCTATCGCCTTCACCGGACACTCCTTGGCGCATATGCCGCAACCCTTGCAGTAATCCAGGTCGGGCACCGGGGTCCCGTCCTCCTCGACATGGATGCACCCCTCGGGGCAGTAGAAGTGACACATGTTGCACTTGACGCACTTGTCGTGGTCGATCTTGGGGGCGTCTACGCCCCAGTCGCCCGTCTTGTACTCCATGCTCGACCTGTAGCTCACGGCTCCCTTGGGCAGCTCCTGCCACGCACGTTTCGCACTCATCCCATCTTCGCCTCTTCGTAAGTCTTTCTCATCAGATCCGCGTTGAGTTCACCGATCTTGCCCTCGAAACGAGATTTCACGACGGCGGTCAGACTCTCCAGCTTCACCACGTCCGTGGCTTTAACTAAGGTCCCCAGCATCGCGGTGTTCGTGATGGGCCTACCCAGCACGTCCAGGGCGAGGGTGGTGGCGTCCACGGTCCAAGTCTCCACGTTCTTCAGACCAAGCTTCTCCCTAACGGCGTCAGCCGACTCGTCGGTGTTGACTATGAGCTTCGTGCCTTCCTGGATGCCCTCCGAGACGGCGGGCCCGAGAAGAGTGGGGTCCAGCACCACGACGACGTCCGGCTCGTAGATGCTTGAGTGGAGCTGGATCTTGTCGTCGCTGATCCGTGTGAACGCCGTTATGGGGGCGCCGGCGCGCTCGGGTCCGAAGGCGGGGAAGCTCTGAATGTTCTTCTCCTCCATGAGCCCCGCTTGGGCCAGGAGGAGCGAGGCCGTCCAGGCTCCCTGGCCGCCCCGGCCGTGGAACCTGACCTCGTATATCTTGCTGGTCAATTGTTTGAACCTCCACATATGTTGGATGGTCTCGTTATTAATGTATCTGGTTTTCAGTCAACGAGGCTTCCGCGTATCTGGTTGAGCTCCTCGCGCTTCTCCCTAGCCGCCTTGGCGGCCGCCTCCGGATACCTCTCCCAGCCCCAGCCCATGGACTCGTAGGCGTAGTCTATGGACCGGCTCGACGAGACTATGAGCCGCTCCCCCATGCTGTTGGCGCCGAGCCTCAGCGCCGTCGCCGGGTCTCCCCCCTGGGCGCCCAGGCCTGGCGCCAGTATGAGGCAGTCCTCGCCTATGATCTCCCTCACGACGCCGAGCTCCTCCGAGGCGGTGCAGCCCACGACGTAGCCGTTGCTGCCGTGCCTGTGGGCGTCCCTTGCTAGGCGGACGTAGAAGGGCTCCCCGTCCATCAACCGGGACTGGTAGTCGTGGGTGCCCGGGTTGCTCATGCGGCACAGCGCGAATATCCCCTTGTCTTTCTCGCCGGCCCACCTGTAGACGGCGTCCACGCCGTTCTCGTACCCCGGGAAGGGACTGAAGGTCACCGCGTCGAACCCCATCCGGTCTATCCAGTGCAGCCCGGCGTCCATGGTAGAGCCTATGTCGGAGAGCTTGGCGTCGAGCAGCGCCAAGCTACCGCCTTCATGGATCTTGTCCACGATCTCCTTGAGGTCGTCGAAGCAGAGGGCGTACACCAGGAACTGGGCGTTGGGCTTCACCACCGGCGCGTAGGGGGTCACGGCCTCGACGACGTTGAGGGAGAACTCCTTTAGCCCCATCCTGAAGCCCTTCGCCTCTATTAGCTGCGGCGGCACCACGTACCCCTCCCTGACGCCCCTCGTCGCGGGGTCGATGCCAACGCACAGATAGCTGTCCTTCTCCCTGCTGATCTCCACGTACCTGTCTATGAACCCCTCGCCCAACATGGCCTTCACAGAGACTGTGCGCGCTACCCCTTTAAATGCCTGCATGGAAATTGAGTATAAGAGCAGGGGGCACCGGTTTGAGTGGGAAGCAGGAGACCAAGAGGCTGCTTCAGTTCAGGGAGACCATAGAGCAGAGGCTGGCCGAGCTTGAGGCCGAGGCGGCGGACCTCAGGACGGCCATGGACGCCATAGACAAGATGATCGTCTCGGGGGGGTTCAGGACCCCCACCGCGCCCGACGCCGCCCCTCAGCCGGGGCCGCGGCCCGAGGGCGCCGACGAAGGCATGTCCATCACCAGCAAGGACGGCGCCGTCCTAGGCAGGATGAGGGTCGAGGGCAAGATCCTGGTGTTCGAGCCCAGACCGGAGTACGAGTTCAGGACTGACATCCCGCCCTTCCAGAGCTTCCTCGTGGAGAGGGTGCTGGCCAACATGAGCTCCACGGACCGGGAGCGGGCCGCCAACGGCGAGATGGACCAGAGCGATATGCTGGAGTACGAGGTCGTCGAGGAGGACGGCGTCCTCAAGTCGTTACACGTCAGGAACTACGGCGGGGAGAGGCGGCTCAGGGAGATAAACAGCAGCCTCCGGTGGACCTTCGACAAGATGTATGACAAGATCAGGCAAGGGTGACGGCTCTGGAGGACCCCCGGAAGAACCCTCTGTGGCTCATACTGGTGGAGACCGCGCAGAGCCTCCCCCTATACAGCGCCCACAAGGCGTACGTCAGAGACAGCATTCTGCCCGAGAACCCCGACGTGTCCGCAGAGGAGATCAGCCACAGGCTCGACACGCCCCTCGGCGAGGCCATGGTCATACTGAGCGAGCTGAGAGAGGGAAAAGTGGACTAGACCACGTACCTGTAGGTGTCGTACTTTCCGGCGGTCTCGCTCTTCTGGGTGATCCGCAGGACGTCGCCGGGCTTGGCCCCCAGGATGATGGAGATGGGGTCCACGCTCTTTATCCAAGGGAACTGGTAAGGCTCCGCGTGGTACTTTTCGGAGAGCTCCTTCCTCTCCTCGGGGGAAACCACCTCGTGGAGGGGCACAAGCTGGTGCTCGAATATGTCGAACGTGGGCAACGACGCCGGTATGAGCTCTATTTTCATCTCGGGGGCGTTGCTCCTCGCCGAGTATGTGTACTTTCCGTCGCCTATGATTATGCCGCCGGTGACCTCCTCCTCCTGTATCTTGTCCCTGAGTTCACGCACGTAGGCGATGCCTATGGTGCTCTGGCCCAGCAGGATGTGCATTATGTACTTCTCGTCGCCCCGGCTCAGGTGGTGGACGATCTGGTTCTCCTCCTTCTCGGTGCTGTCTATTTTCAGCTTCCTGTACTTGATTAAGAGGGCGGCCCGTTTCTCCTCCAGGGTCTCAGCTTTATCCATGCTGGCCATGGCTACCTCGCCTTCACCCGTTTGACGACGGGCGCCCTGACCTTGCGGAATATTCTGTACCCACAGTAGGGGCACCTGAAGCTGATGTACCTCTGGAGGTCGCTGTGGGAGACTCGCCTGCCACAGCGTACGCACTCGTACACTGGCCCCCCCCGGTTCATGTTCTCTGAGCTGGAAGCGTCTGCCATATCTCCTCGACCCTAAGATTACTCTAAACCCTCTCTTTAAAACCTAGCGAATATAGGCGGGCGTAGACCATCCTTTCCGACGCCGCCCCGGTCACGGTGACGTCCAGCACCTCGCCTCCTCGGCCCTCCGCGCCCTCCAGCAACACCACGGGGCCGTGCCTCAGCGGGTACGCCACCATATACCTGCGGTCTCTGTCGTAGGGCTCCGCCACCACGACCCGGAGCCTCTGCCCCTTCATGGTCTCCTTCCTCCCCCTGTTGGCCTCGCGGGCTGTCCTCCACAACCTCCCGCTGAGCGGGTCGGTCGCGGCGGGGGGCCCCGAAGGGCAGCCGGCGAACGCGGACATGGGGAGGGACGTGAACCTGTACATTATTATCCTCTCGGCGCCCAGACTCACGGCCTCACGCATTGCCTGCACCGTCTCCGTCACCGTCTCGTCGCTCTGGCCCGGGAGGCCGTGGATGAAGTAGACGTAGGGCTTCAGGCCGGCCATCTTGAGCCGTCTGAGCGCCGTCAGGGTCTCGCCGGGCGTGTCCGGCCTGCCCAGAGCCGCGCTGTGGCGCTCGCTTCCCGTCTCGAACCCGATGTTTATGGGTGTGCCCCCCAGATACTCGCCGAGGAGGCCCGCCGCCCGCTCGGTCACCAGCGCGGCCTTGAGGTTCTCCGCCATCACGGACGCTTTTCCCTCCTCCACGGGGGGCAGCGCAGAGAGTCCAGCTAAAAGCTCCTCCAGGGCCTTGTAGTTGGGCTCCGGGCTCCGCGGGTCGGTCAGGGGCTCCGGCTCGACCAGCAGGTCCCTGCCGTAGTCGAGGAACCCCGGGGCGCTGAGGACTATCCGGTGGACGCCCTGCTCCAGGAGCCGCCTCGCCTCGTCTAAAATGATGCCGGCGGGCCTCGACTTGGGGGGCCCGTTTAGGCTGGGCACCGAGCAGTAGCCGCAGCCGGGCGGTATCCCGACGGGACAGTCGTACCTCTCCTCCAGGCCCGCCTCTGTGCACCGCTCGCAGTAGGTGCATGCCTCGCCTAGGGGACCTATCCTCGCCCTGCGGTAGTTGCTGCACCCCCGCACCGCCTCCACGTAGACCCTCGCAGCGTAGTACAGCGGGTAGTCCCTTATGCGCCGCGTGGACGGCCTGTAGCGATCAAAGACGTCCCTGCCTTGGACGGGCCTCAGGGGGTTGACCTTCACCGCGTCCCCAGTGCGGTACGCGAGGCCGCGCACATGTTCGAGGCCGCCCGGGTCTTCCAGCCCCGTTGAGAGTAGCTCGGTTAGGGTCTCCTCGCTCTCCCCGATTACGGCGATGTCTGCGCCGGTCTTGGGAAGAACCCGTTCGGGGTCGCTGGCGGCGGGGCCGCCGAGGACGACGGGGCCGCCTCCGCCGCGTCTCCACTTTCTCACGGTGCGCTGGACTGCCTGAAGGTCGCTGGTCATGCCGCTCACCAGCAGCGCGTTGTAGCCGTCGCTGGCTTCATTCAGGTAACTCTCCGCCGGCGCTATCCTAGCCTCGTGGCCCAGCGTCTCCAGCACCCCTGCGACGGTGCGCGGCCCAGCCCCTATGACGTCTCTGGTGGCTCTACGTGCGCCTTTTCCCGAGGCCAGGGCGTCTACTATGAGGATTCTCAACGTGGGTTTCGCCGCCGGCGAAGCTATTTCAGGGTAAGTATGATAAAATAGCTAGGCAATATGGGTTTGGGTAACGGTTTGAGCGGTGTCCCCCTGAGCCTACTGGGCGCGGTGTTCTTCAGCTTCGCGGTCAGCTACGTGATCATACCCTACTTCAACAGGTACATGCACGCCGCCGGCATCGTGGGCAGGGACATAATGAAGGCGGACGAGGCGATGGTGGCGGACATGGGTGGCCCCGGCGTCGTCGTCGGTTTCCTCATGGGGGTGTTCTTCTACATCGGCCTGGAGATTTTCGTGCCGCCCCGGCTCTCGGGGATAATCTACATCCTCGCCAGCCTCAACACCATCCTCATCATCACCCTCATAGGCATATTCGACACTTTGACCGCGCTGATCAAGAGGCGTGAGGGGGAGGGCTTCTTCGAGCAGTACAAGAAGGTCGGTATACCCAGGTGGCTCTACTTCTTCATACCGCTCCCCGCCGCGGTGCCCCTGGCGGCTGTGAACGCGGGCGTGAGCCACATGACGTTGCCGTTCATCGGCCGCGTGGAGCTTGGGCTGGCGTACCCTCTGGTGCTGGTGCCGCTGGCGGTGCTTTGCTGCAGCAACGCCACCAACTTCCTCGCCGGGTTCAACGGGCTGGAGGCTGGCATGGGGCTCGTGCTCCACCTGAGCCTCGGCGTCTACGCGTACACGCACGGCCAGCGCAACGCGGCCATGCTGGCGCTCTGCTTCGCGGCTACGCTGACGGCGTTCCTCAGGTACAACTGGTACCCGGCGAAGGTGTTCCCCGGAGACCTCAACTACACCATAGGCGCCGTCTGCGCCTGCGTCGCGGTGATAGGCAACATGGAGAAGTTCGCCATAATATGCTTCACGCCGTACGCAGTGGAAGCGGTGCTGAAGGCCATGTCCGGGTTCGAGGCCGAGAGCTACGGCGTGCTCCAGCCGGACGGAACCGTGAAGCCCCGCGGCGAAAGGGTCAGGGGCCTCACCCACCTCGTAATGAATATGGGCAGCTTCACGGAGCCCCAGGTGGCCCTCATACTGGTGGGCGTCGAGGCGCTGGCGTGCCTCGCCGCGTTCATGCTCGCCCCCGTCATCTAGCGGGGTATAGGGAACTTTATTTAGCGGAGGGGCGGCAATTGTGTTGATATGAGGCTCGGCGAGATGGATGGCAGGGAGCGCGTGGTGCTTCTAGGCGCGCTACTGCTTGTCGGCGTCGTGTTCGCGGTCACCATGGTGAACTACTTCAACCCCCCCGAGCAGGTGTGGGAGGCGAAGATATTCGCGGTTTACCACACAGACGAGAGCACCCTAGTGTTCAGCTACGGCGAGGGGAAACTCAAGCTGACGGGACACTACGAGTTCGAGCTGGACAAGACATACAGGATCACCTACCGTAGCAGGAGCAGGAACAGGGCCGAGTTCGACATCCAGGTGGAGAAGATCAGCTGACCCCAGCTGGGTGCATGTTTTGAGGCGCGTCATAGACTCCCACGTCCACATGGACGGCCTCGGGGACGCCGACGCGGCGTTGCGCCGAGCCAGGGAGGCCGGCGTGGACGCCGTGGTGGCCGTGGGGGGCAACGTCGAGTCGTCTGCCTACGCGCTGCGGCTAGCCGAGAGGTATCGGGGCTACGTAGTCCCCGGCGTGGGGGTGCACCCCTCTGAGGCGCTTAAAGTGGACCACGGGGAGGCTGTGAGGTTCGTCAGGGAGCACACGGCCGAGGCGGCGCTCGTCGGCGAGGTGGGTCTCGACTACTCGTACCCCTTCGCCCGGGGCGAGGACGCTAGGGATAGGATGCGTATGCTGTGCTCGGGGCTGGTGGAGGTGGCCGCCGAGAAGGGGTTGCCCGTCTCCGTCCACAGCCGCTCAGCGTACAGGGACACCCTGGACATACTGAGGCGCCACGACGTCGGGACCGCCGTGTTCCACTGGTACGACGGGCCCCTCGACACCTTGAGGCTCATCCTGGACTCGGGGTACCACGTGTCCGCGACGCCGGCGGCGGAGTACAGCAGGGGGCACCGGGCCGTCCTCGCGGAGGCGCCCATGGAGCGCATACTCGTGGAGACGGACTCGCCGGTGCATCTCCGGAGGCTGGGGAGACGGTCCGAGCCGGCGGACGTGTGGCTCACCGTCCACGCGCTGGCGGAGATAAAGGGTATGGAGCCGGGGGAGGTAGCAGGGATCGCTACCCGTAACACCGAAACCTTATTCCGGTTAGCCCCGTAAGGATAGCCTCGGAGCGTCAACCGGTTGTCTTCTGGGCCCCGCAGGTTCGTCTTCAGGCCGTTCAGCTTCCTCTACCTCGGAGTGCTGTTCCTCCTCTTCCTGTTCATGGGCTCCATCTTCACGACATTTTTCAGGAACCTGCTTGTCGAGGCCCTGGGGGTGCCGCCCGAGGCTTACGGAGCGGTGCTACTGCTGAGCCTGGTGGGCAGCTACATCAACATCCCTTTGACGACGGTGGAGGCCCGGGTGCCCATCTACACGTACAAGGAGGTCAAGTTCTGGATGGTGACGTGGAGGATGCCCCAGGTGGAAATGGGGGTGAGGCGCACCTACATCACGTTGAACCTGGGCGGCGCCGTGGTGCCCATGCTCATCTCGGCGTACCTGGTGGTCTGGTCCATACCGGCGCACAGCCCCGACCTCGCCCTGAGCTACATCCAGCTCCTAGCGGTCCTAGCCGTGGTCACGATCACCACCCACAGGAGTTCCCGGATTGTGAAGGGGCTGGGGATAGCGACGCCCATGTTCGGGCCGCCGGTGACCACTGCGTTGACGACGCTGGTTGTGGACCTGTTCAGCCCCATGAGCTGCCCCGCCCAGATAGCGTACGTGGGCGGCACCCTGGGCGCCTTGATCGGTGCGGACCTGCTGAACCTGGGGAAGCTGCCTGAGCTGGGGGCGCCGGTGGCCAGCATAGGCGGCGCGGGGACCTTCGACGGCATCTACCTCACCGGCCTCATCAGCGTGTCGCTCGTGTTGCTGCTCTACTAGGACAACTCTATTATGGGGTGTCCCGGTATACCTTGCCCATGCAGAGGGTAAGCTTCGAGGTTGAAGGCGACCCGGTCCCCAAGGCTAGGCCGAGGACGGTAAGGAAGGGGGGAAGAACATGGAGCTACACGCCCAAGAAGGTCACGGTGTGGGAGAAGCAGATACGGGAGGAGGCCGAGAAGCACTTCGACGAGCCCTTCGAGTGCCCCGTGGCGCTGACCCTGGGCTTCTACCTGAGCCGCCCCAAGAGCCGACGGAAGGAGAACTACGTGGTCACGACGCCCGACCTGGACAACCTGGAGAAGGCGTTGCTGGACGGGTTGAACGAGGTTGCGTACGCCGACGACAAGCTGGTGGTGGTGAAGAGCAGCGCCAAGATGTACGTGAGGCCGGGGGAGACGCCCCGGGTCTCGGTGGTGGTATCGCCTCTGGGTAACCAGCTGAGGATCGAAGAGTTCCTAGGCGATTAGCTTTATCTGTGGGCCGTGTATTCTGTGGTTGGGCAGGGGTAGCCAAGCGGACTACGGCGCCAGTCTTGAAAACTGGTTCCCAACCGGGAGCGTGGGTTCGAATCCCACTCCCTGCGCCAAAAGAAACACTGTTCACGACCTTCTAGGCTGTTTAGCAGATTGCATCCTATTCTAGATTCATGGCTTCTCAAGGTTCGACCAAGCAAGCTGAAAAAAATAAAAAGGGGGGAAAGTAGTTATGGCAGCTCTTCAGCCACCGACGGCGTCTGCCTCTTGTACAGTTCCCAGCCGAAGAGGGTCGCCAACAAGACGACGGCTATCACAATGAAGGCCGTCTTGGCCTCGGGGGGGTTGGGCGTGATCCCCAGCAGGAACTGGCATCTCCCAATGAACAGGGAGTACCTCGTGAGAACCGTGTACCCGAAAGCCGATCCGAAGCCCGCCATCATCGTGTACCGCGCTATCTTGTCGATGGCCCTCATCACCGAGGTGTCGCGGTTGACCCCGTACCCCGTGAACCAGAAGTAGAGCAGGGTGCAGGGCACCATCACGGCTACCAGTATGTTGTTGAAAGACGTCACCAGCTCGCCTGACACGAAGAGGGGCGTCGATATCTGTCCCTTTATCTGGCTCAGGAACTGGGCGAAGATGATCGTCTGCATCGCCTGCCCTATCCCGGTTCCCACCAGTATGGCCAAGGGTATCCTGTAGAGGTAGAAGTGCTTCTTTGAGAACCTGAAGTACCAAAGAAGGCCGATGAGCATGGCGAAGGCGAACATGGTCATCATGAAAGCCGTGGACGACCATACTCCGCCCCACTGATCCCTCAGGTACTTAAGGTTGACAGTGATCTCGTAGCCCACGGCCGTGCCTAGGTAGGTAGCCTCGGCCACCCGGAACCAGGCGTTCTCCTTGTACAGGAAGGAGTATATGGCGAGGGTGAAGAAGGCCGCCGTCCACACCGCTAACAGTTCAGCCATCTCAACCCCTCCTTCCTCCGGAGAGGAAGTACGCGACGTTGCCGACTATTACGAGGACTATGACGAGCAGGTGTGACATGGATATAGCGTCCACTCCGGCTATCGCTAGCCCCGGCCGTTTCAGCAGAAGCTCGTACTCGGCGCTGGCCGTCAGCCCGGGTATGAGGGCCTGGAGCTGCCCCGTCTGGAGGTATGGAGCGACCTCGGGGACCATGACGCCGATGCACCCCATTATTATCTTTGTCCCATACGGTGTCTCCCATTGGCGTATCCACTCAGGGAGCCCCGGCGTGCCGGTCTCGAAGCTTATTATGAGGTCAATGTCCTCCGCCGTCTTAACGTCCTGCATTATGGGGAAGCTGGAGGTCGGCTTGTTCTCTATGTAGTCAACGGGCAGCGTCGCCCAGATGTCCTTGCCGAGCGCGGCCATGCCGACCTCACGCTGGGCGAACCATCCGAGCTCAACCCAGTCCTCGCCGTACACCTTCCCATACCTTTCAGCTGGATCAATCTCACCTAACACCACGTCCATCACCATGGGGCCCTGCAACCAGCTGGCCACCACTATGACCTTGAAGTCGTGGCTCCATAGATGCTGGAACGTCGCTATGGTGAGAGGGTACAGCTCCGGCATGGCGCTTATCCCGTAGTCGAAGGACACCAGGATGATGCTGTCTTCGGGAAGAGCCTCTATGTAGTTGCGCGCGCTGGCCTGTCCCTAAATTCATCTAAAATTAGGTTACGTTTATCTGAAT
>CAZBUI010000017.1:0-5728 GCA_964495055.1 uncultured Candidatus Bathyarchaeia archaeon
CACGGTGCCCGTCCAGAACCGCTCCATGAAGCTGGACGCCATGACCACGGCCGCCGTCCAGACCAGGGCCGAGCTTGGTGATAGGGTGACCCAGAGGAGCCCCGAGGCCGCGAACACGGCGGTGGCCCACATGAAAGCCCGTTTGTGGCCGTGTCTGTCGGCGAAGCCGCCGCCGATGAGGGAGCCCGCGAGCCCGGCCACCGTGGCAGCCAGACCCAGGGTGCTCACCCGCGCCACGTCGGCGCTCACCGCCTCCCTGAGGGCTATGGCGAACATGTTGTTGAGGGGCGACGTTATCCGGGTCATGGTGAACGACCTGAAGAACATGATGAGCACCGCAACGACGACGGTGAGTTCCGTGAACGTGTACGCCACGGCCTCCCTGCTGAAAGCCCGCTCCTCCGCGGCCTCGGGCTCCCTCACCGTGAGGTAGAGGAAGGAGGGGAGCCCCGTGACGCCGGCGACGATGAACACCAGCTTGTAGCCCCCCACCTGCAGCAGCCAGAGAGGCAACACGGTGGCGAGGCCCGCCCCTATGCTCTGGGCGGCGGTGCTCACGCCGCCTATCACCCTGGCGTGGTACTCCGTGGGCGTCGCGTCGATGGCGAAGCTGTCGGCCGCCATGTCGTGGAACGCCCCAGCCGTGATTATGGAGACGCACGCCGGGAAGAGGACGCTCCAGACGGGAGCCGTTTCGATGTCGCTCACCGCCATGATGGCTATGCCGGCGAGGTAGAGGACGCCTGTGACGGCGAACCAGGGCTTGCGCTTGTAGGGCCGCCCCCTCCACCGGATGGGGAAGACGTCGGCGACCAGCCCCACGAACATCTTCCAGCTCCAAGAGATGAAGAGGAGCCCCATGAAGGCGCTGGCCTCGATGGTGCCGAGCCCCACCTCATCCAGCAGGAACACCGGCACCCAGAGGTTGAACGCCGTGCGGACGAACCCGTTGGAGAAGTAGCTCAGCCCGTAGAGCACGGTGATCTTCCTGGGCTCCCAGACCTCGGAGATGAGCTCCTCCAGCCTCTCCTCCTTGGGGGCCCTCCAGTAGGCGACGCCCCGCTCCTCGAACTCTCGGCGCCACCGGCGCCCCAGGGCGAACAACACCGCGTAGGCGCCTACGGTGAACGCGAAGACGGCTATTCCCAGCCTGTACTTCAGGGGAAGCCCCAGGAACCACGCTATCGGCGACACGCCTATATGCTCCGTGTCCACCGGCTAAGAGTTTTCCCCAGCCTCGATGTCCCTGAGGATCCGGGGGAGATCGCAGACGCTGTTGATTGCGTACCCGTTCCACGGCGTCTGACCCGGCGACCTTATCCAGATGCCTGTGACGCCGGCGTCCCGGGCGCCGTACATGTCGGCCTCGACGCTGTCGCCCACGTGCACCGCCTCCCCGGGCTCCACCCCCAGCCCCGACAACACGAGCCTGAATATCTCGGGGTTGGGCTTCCGGACCCCCGTGTCCCTGCTGCAGACGATGAGGTCGAAGTACCCGTCGAGGCCGGCCTCCATCAGCAGCTCCCGGGGCTGGTCGCTCATGGTGTTGCTGAGGAGCGCCACCTTGTACCTCCCGGACAGCTCCCTGAGGACGCCCTCGACGCATGGAAGGATGTCGTTCCTGTAGTTCGCCTTGAAGTTGCGGTGGAGGGCGTCTAGGAGTTCGTCGTCGGCGGGGACCCCCAGCCGGCCCAGGAAGTCGCCGTAGACCTCCTCGAAGGTCCTCTCCCTGCCCCGGGCGCGCACCCGGTTGAGGCTCTGGTGGGCGCCCTGGTGGGCGCGCCTCAGCTCCCCCCTCTCCACGCCGTAGCCGCGGCCCGTGAGGATGATGCGAATGGACTCGTGGTATGGCTCCCACTCGAGGCCTCCCTCGGCGAGGGTGCCCCCGAAGTCGAGGATAACCGCCTTGAACGTCATCCATAAACCATAGGCGTAGGGTATTACAAGTTTACCCCATCCTAGGCCATGGACTCCTCTATGACTATGTCCCGCTTCTTGAGCTCGCTCAGTAGCTTCCACGTGAACCCGTGGTCCATGCCCAGCCTCTCCGGCGGCACGACGCCCTTCTCGGCTATCTCTCCCTCGGCGAGCATCCCTGCGACGATGGCCGCCGTGTACCCCGTGGTCCGCGCCATGGCCGAGACCCCGCCCTCGTGGTCGCAGCGGTCGAGGACCCTGTACACGTATCCCCGCCGGCCCCCGTCCACCCGTCCCTGGACGGTTATCTGCATCGCCAGCAGGTCCCCCACCTCGGGCATCCAGAGGCTCCTCTCAAGCAGCCGCGCCGTGACGAGCCTGGGCGGGACGGGGCGTCCCCCCACCTCGACGGGCTCATCCGAGAAGAAGCCCAGCTCCCTCAGGAGCCTCACCTTCCCCACGTGACCCGGGTACCGGAGGGTCTTCTCCCACATCTCGTCCACATCCGGCAGGGAGGCCGTCAAGGTGCGCAAGCCGTCCGTGTAGAAGGCCTCCAGGGCGCCCACCCCCGGGAACTCTATCTCCTCGAGGCCGCTGAGCGCAGGCACCACCACCGTCTCCCCGCCCTCCACAATGTGGACATCCCTGACGTACTCGTCCACGAGGCCCTCCGCCGACCACGTCACCGTGTAGCCTAGGGGAGGCACGGGCTCCTCGGGTATGCCGCCCACCATTATGTGGGCCTTCTCCACCTCATCCAGCCGCGACGCCCCGTAGCCCACCAGTATGTTGGAGAGGCCCGGCGCCACGCCGCAGTCGGGCACCACGGTGACGCCTCTCTCACTGGCCGCCTCGTCCAGCCGCGTCGGGTCCTCGGGGGTGAACGAGACGTCCACCATGTCCACGCCGGCCTTCACTGCCGCCTTCAGCGCCGCGTAGCCGTAGTCCCCCGGCAGGGCGCCCAACACCAAGTCGTGGCCCTCAACCTCGTCGCGGAGGCCCTTGTAGTCCGAGGTGTTTATGGTGGTCCAGCCGGCGCCGGGGATGCGGCTCGCCGCGTCCCCCGCCCTCGCCTCGTCTATATCCGCCATGGTGACCTCGGCGGCGGGGACACGCCTTTTGAACTCCCCGCCCATCACCGACCCTATCTTGCCGCAGCCCAGAACAATGACCTTCATCTGCAACCAATACCTGAAACGCGGCGTCGCCTTTTCACGTTTTCTAGGGGCAGACCCCTCCGTCAGTGTGCAGTCGCCGTCAACATGCCCACCGGGCCGCCCATTCCTCGAACACCCCCGTCCCTCACGGGTGTTCTAAACCATGGTATTAATACCAGCCCCGGGATAGTGGATGCGATGCAGCATGATCAGACGCTCTATATTCATCGCCGCGGCGTTCTTGGCGCTCGTGACGGCCGCCGGGGCCCTGGTCTACACCCTTGAGCACCCCGGCGACTACCCGGTGACGGCGAAGCTGAACGTCCCCGTCCTCGACGACGGCGCGGCCACCCCGGAGTCCCTCGACGCAGCCGTCCACGCCAGCAACCTGTTCGCGTTCGACCTCTACGAGAGGTACGGGGCCGGCGACGGCAACGTGTTCTACTCCCCGTACAGCATATCCACGGCTCTGTCCATGACCTACGAGGGGGCGAGGGGCAGGACCGCTGAGGAGATGCAGGCTGTATTCCACTGGAGCACGGACCCCGACGTGAGGAGGCCCGGCGCCGCCAGGCTGTTCAACGTGCTCAATGGAGGGGACAGGCCCATCATGCTTCACACAGCCAACGCCCTCTGGATGCAGGAGGGCTGCCCGTTCAAGGAGGACTACGTCTCCGTCGTCGAGGACTACTACGGCGGCGAGGCCAACGTCATCGACTTCGGGGACCCGGCGAAGGCGGCGGACACCATCAACGGCTGGGTGGAGGAGCGGACCCGCGACAAGATCAGGGACCTTCTGTCCCCCCAGATGCTCATGGACGCGCGGCTGGTGCTGACCAACGCCATATACTTCAAGGGGGACTGGGTCACCATGTTCGACCCGGAGCGTACGCGGCCAGCGGAGTTCCACGTGTCTCCCGGGGAGGCCGTCACCGTGGACATGATGAACATGAGGGACGCGTGCTTCGGGTACCTCGACACCGGGGAAGCCCAGATACTGGAGCTACCCTACGAGGGCGAGAACCTATCCATGGTCGTCATCCTCCCTAGGACGGGCGATATACACGGATTCGAGGCGGGGTTCACCCTCCAGGACTGCATGGGTTGGCTCAACATGCTTGAGCCCACGCGGCTGGAGGTCCACCTGCCCCGGTTCAAGTTAGAGACCAAGTATGACATGGGCGAGGACCTGGCGGAGATGGGGATGCCCACGGCCTTCATCGGCTCGGCCGACTTCAGCGGCATCTCGGATGGGGGCCTGTTCATAGGACACGTGGTCCACCAGGCTTACGTGGACGTCAACGAGGAGGGGACCGAGGCGGCGGGGGCCACCGGCGTGGTTATGTTGAGATCGGCGCCCGTCCTGGAGGCGTTCAACGCCGACCACCCCTTCATTTTCACCATACGTGACAGGGGCACGGGGCTCATACTGTTCATGGGGCGGGTGATGAACCCCTCCTAGACCCATCACCTAAAAACCACTCTTTTCATCGAGCCTCCGCGCGCCCATCACGTATACTCGGCGGGCTGAGGCAGACACGAAAATATGGGGCTACCTCGACTCCTCTACCATCTTGTCGATGCGCCTGATGGCCTCATCCAGGTTGTCCCTCGCCATCACCAGCAGCTCACGGATGATCTTGGACTTGTTCTTGAAGGTCTCTATGTCCGAGAAACACGTCTTGAGCAGATTGTCCATGTCCTTCAAGTCCTCGAGGAGTATCTCCTCGTGGGGCTTCCTTTCGTTCTTGTCGATCATCGAACCCACGTGGTACGTCTACGCCGGCGATGTGATAAAATTATGGATTGAGGCCATGGACGAGTCAGGGGCCGGCTCTCCCCGGTTGGTCCACGTGCTACGTTTGCTCGTCCTCGAAGAACTCTATAAGCTCCCCGTCGGGCCCCTTGAAGAACGCGATGCGTATCTCGAGCGGCGGCTCGCTGGACAGAGTCACGTCCCTGGGCTCGACGGTGACCTCGGCCCCAGCCCTCCGAGCGACCTCGACGGCGGCCTCGCAGTCGTCCACCCTGAGCGCCAGGTGACGGTAGACTCCCTCCGCGTGCGACTCGTCGGGGTCCCCCTGGGATACCTCGAAGTAGTTGCCGTCCCCCGTGTCCATGAGGACGGTCCTCCTCGGGTGCTCCCCCCATATATACCGCGGGGTGAAGCCCAGCGCCTCATAGAACTCCAGGGACGTCTCCAGGTCCTTCACCTTGAGGGAGATGTGGTGGAACCCGCATCCCCTGATCTTCCTGTTCCCTCCAGACATGTCAACCGTCTCTATTGCCGCACACGGAGAATAAAAGATGTGCAGACGAGACCGCGAAACTGGGGGAGACGGCTCACCCGTTTATTGGCGGGTGTTGAAACCCCAGCAAGTCCTTGGCGAGGCGGACGCACACCCTCCTCGTGAGCTCCAGGGTCTTGAGGCTCGCCCTCTCGTTGGGCCCGTGAACCCTCATGGATTCCCGCGGCGTCTCGGGGTCGTAGAGCCCATAGCCGCAGCACTCCACCCCCATGGGGCGCAGGAACCGGAAGTCCGTCTTCCCGGGCATGATCTCGGGGACCAGCGCGGCGCCGGGCATCTCCGCCCCAACGGCGCGGGTCATCGCAGCCACGAAGCCCGAATCGGCTGGGCTGGAGCCGCCGCCCA
>CAZBUI010000017.1:5828-19665 GCA_964495055.1 uncultured Candidatus Bathyarchaeia archaeon
CCCCCCGCCTCTCCACGGGTGCGACGTCCACGTGGCCCGGGCCGAACATGAGACGCGGGCCGCCCCCCGCACCCTGGATCCTGGCCACCAGGTTGCCCCTGCCTGGCGCCGACTCGTACACCATGCAGTCGATTCCACGCCGCCGCAGGAACCGCCTGACTGTGTCGATGGATCTCATCTCGTCTCCGGGCGGGTTGACACACCGGTTCCTGATGAGTTCGGACAGTAACTCTATCATTACCATACGGATGCATGTACTATCCTTTAATGGTATGCAGGAGAATCCCGTTATCACCGATCCTGATCTTTTCACCAAGTGCACAGCCGCTGACGATGTCTTCGATTCGCGTTAAATCCAATAACAACCGGGGGACACTGTTTATCGGTTGATAGGATTGAAGACAGCAGTCGTGTACTGGTCGAACACCGGCAACACCATGAAAGTCGCCGAGGCGGTTGAACAGGGCCTGAAGGACGCAGGACATGAGCCGACCATGCTCAGGGTCGAGGAGGCGGGAGGCGTCGACTACGCGGATTATGACCTCTTCTGTCTGGGCTTCCCCTCCTTCGAGTGGCACCCCCCAAGCCGGTGACGGATTACCTGCGAAGAAACCTTGTGAAGCACAGGAAGATGGGGCTGGTGAAGACGGGGTCGCCCCTGGTGCTGGGCAAGCACGCCTTGATCTTCTGCACCTACTCGGGTCCTCACACGGGGCTCAACGAGGCTACTCCGGCGGTGAAGTACGCTGGCCAGTTCTTCGAGCACATAGGCTTCGACGTCGTGGCCGAGTGGTGCATACTGGCCGAGTTCCAGGGCTGGGAGGAGGGAAGCACCAAGGGACGGATGGGTGACATCCGCGGGAAGCCGACGGAGGAAGACCTAGAGAAGGTGCGTGAGGACACACGGAGACTGGCCTTAAGCCTCAAGGACGAGTGACGCCGTCCATGGGACGCGCCGTGTGCTCCACATCATATATACGACACCGAGCATAAACATCGGCAGGAAGCCACATGGTCAAGTGCGACAAGTGCGGCAAGGACGAGTACATGCCCTTCAGGTGCAAGTACTGCGGCGGATACTTCTGCTCGGAGCACAGGCTCCCGGAGATGCACGACTGCCCAGGCGCCTACAACTACAGCCGCAGCACCACGGGCCAGACGGGGTTCAGGCCCACCGGGTACAGCTACACACCGGCGCGTGGAGGCAAAGTGCTGTGGTTCAGCCAGAAGGAGCTGCGGGAGCTGGCCATAGGGCTCCTTGTTATACTGGCGATACCGTTGTTCAGCTACTGGAGGAGGGTCATGGCGAGCCCGGTGCTGTTCGGCGCCTACTTCCTAATCTTCGGGCTGGCGTTCATACTCCACGAGATGGCCCACAAGTTCACCGCTCAGAGGCTTGGGTACTGGGCCGAGTTCAGGCTCAACCAGCAGGGCCTCATGCTGACGCTGCTCAGCCTCATCTCGCCGCTGAAGATCATCGCCCCCGGCGCCGTCATGATCGGCGGCTTGATGAACTGGGACGACTACGGGAAGGTGAGCGTCGCCGGCCCCGCCACCAACATCGGGATGGGGCTCTTCTACTTCGCCGTCTTCCTGATCACGGGCAGCCCCCTTGTGGCCGCGCTGGCCCGGATAGGTATGAACATCAACGCCAGCCTCGCCCTCTTCAACCTCATCCCCTTCGGCATCTTCGACGGAGCCAAGGTGATGAAGTGGAGCAAGGCGGCCTGGGCAGCGGCCGTGGTGGCCGCGGGCATCCTGTTCTTCGTCTCGTACTAGCAACCCTACCCGGCCCGTGGCGAGACTCTTATCTATCCAAGGAGTATTCAAGTACGCTATGATAGTCGTTCCCGGACCGGCGTCCAAGGAGCTCGGGGAGGCGGTGGCGGCCGAGCTGGGTCTCACCGCCGAGCCCGTCGAGCACAGGATCTTCCCCGACGGCGAGAGCTACCTGCGGCTACCCCCCGCCGTAGAGGGCGAGGACGTGGTGCTCGTCCAGACCACAGCCCCCGACCCGGACAGGAAGATGATGCAGCTTTTCATAATGGCGAGGACGGCCAAGGACCTCGGGGCAACGAGGATAACGGCGTGCGTCCCCTACCTGGCCTACATGAGGCAGGATAAACGGTTCCTCGAAGGGGAGGCCCTGAGCCTGGACGTGGTCCTGGGGCTGTTGGAGGCCGTCGGCGTGGACGACCTCGTCGTCGTGGACGCCCACAGCGCGTCGTCGCTGATGGCGATGGAGGCGGATCACCGGGTGAAAGTGCACAACCTCTCGGCCATACCGCTGCTGGCCGAGTACGTCAAGGAGCGCGGGTACGGCGGCGCCTACAGCCTCTCGCCGGACGCGGGCGCCATACACCTCGCCGCGGCCGCGGCCAGGATCCTCGGGGGGAGGCACGGCTACTTCGAGAAGAGCCGGAACCGCCGCACAGGCGAGATAAAGATGAAGGTCAAGGACCTGGACGTCGAAGGAGTGAACGCGGTGGTTTTCGACGACATCATCAGCAGCGGCGGCACCACCGCCAGGGCCGTGGAGGGCCTTAAGCGCCAGGGGGCCGCCAATGTGGCGGCGGCTTGCGTCCACGCATTGTTCATGCCGGGCGCCGAGGAACGGATCAAGGAGGCGGGGGCGGACCTCACAGCATCCACGGACACCGTGGAGTCCAGCCACGCCAAGGTCACGGTGGCGGGGCTCATAGCGGAATGCGTGAAGAGGCTCTAAACCGATACCTATTTCACGTAGCTTACTGGAACGTATAGCGGCGAGATGATAAGCAGCAGGATAAAGCTCAAGGTCCAGGCCGTCAAGGCTGTCAGGGACCCCGAGAACCGGGAGGCGTTCCAGATCGACTTCGTGGAGGTCCGCAGCAAGCCCCCCATGGTGATGATGAGCAACCCCGACGTACCCGAGGAGATCAACCAGATGGTGGTGCAGGTCACCAAGAGCTTCCAGGGCATCATGCCGGGCAGCCAGAGCAGCACCTACGAGCAGCGCAAGCTCACCCTCATACTCACGGGCGAGGAGCTGGAGAGCTTCGGCTTGAAGCCCTACCCAAACCAGCTCTACGAGCTCAGCATCACGGGGGGCCAGCTGAGCTTCAAGGAGCTGTAGCCGCTCAGCCGCCTAACCCGACGCTCCCCGTTCTAACCTCGTGGCTCCATGGACGAGCTGATCGATAATGACGCGGGGGAGGGCGTCAGCAGCATATCCATGTTCATACTCTGCCTCGGAGGAGATCCATCGGCTTCATCATAGGCGTCTGGGGCTTGAGGGCTTCAAGGCGGAGCTGGAGAACCTCCTGAGGATGAAGGACGCGTGCCTCATGGGCGCTACGCTGGAGCCCGAGCAAGTCGACGAGGCCCATCGGCGTCACAGAGGGGGCGGCGGGCCTCGCCGGGGCGATTGACCACCAGAGCTTTTATCGTGCCCGGCGCCATGTTCAAGGGAGCCCTATGAAGGTAGTCTTCCTGGGAACCAGCGGCAGCCTGCCCACCTCCCGCAGGGGAAGCAGCAGCGTGGTCGTCCGGGTGGGCCGCGGCGTGTATATGTTCGACTGCGGTGAGGGAACCCAGCGCCAGATGGTCCGCGCCGGCGTCGGGTTCAGACGGAAGATGGCGATATTTCTGTCGCACCTCCACGGCGACCACGTGCTGGGGTTGCCGGGTCTGCTCCAGTCCATGAGCCTCCTCGGCAGGGAGAGGCGGCTTGACGTCTATGGGCCGGTCGGCACCGTGGGGTACGTGAAGGCGTTCAGCGAGGCCCTCAGGGGGCCATCGTTCCCGGTGATAATCCACGAGATCATGGAGCCGGGCGTCGTTTACGGCGGCGACGGGCTGGAGGTGGTGGCCGTCAGGTCCAGCCACAGGGTGAAGAGCTTTAGCTACGGCCTATTCGAGGAGCCCAGGCCGGGCAGGTTCCACCCCGAGAAGGCCCGGGCCCTGGGGGTCCCCGAGGGGCGTCTATGGCACAGGCTTCAGCACGGCGAACCCGTCACCGTGGAGGGCAGGCGGGTCGAGCCCATGATGGTGGTGGACCCGCCGAGGCCCGGCAGACGGATAGTGTACAGCGGCGACACGAGGCCGTTCCCGGGGATGGTCGAGCTGGCCCGGGGCGCCGACCTGCTCATCCACGAGGCCACCTTCACCGACGAGCTGCGGGAGAGGGCGGAGGAGGACGGCCACACCACGGCCCGGGAGGCCGCCGAGGTGGCCCGGAACGCCGGCGCCAAACGGCTCGCCCTGGTCCACATAAGCTCCAGGTACCCCGACCCCAACGTGCTGCTGGAGGAGGCCAGAGGCGTTTTCGGTGAGGTGTTCGTGGCCGAGGACCTCATGGAGGTCGAGATACCGCTGCCTAGATGAGGGGCGCCAGCGCGTCGAGGCACCGCTGCATCTCGCCGTAGGACTCGACCACGACCCAGCCGCTGAACCCGATCCCCCTCAGCAGCGCCATCACCCGGCTCCAGTCTATGCCGCCGTCGCCTATGGGGAGGTGCTGGTCGCTTTCGCCGTCGTTGTCGCTGACGTGGACGTGCCTTATCCTGCCGCCGAACCGCCGTGTGAACTCGGCGACCTCGCCGTTGAGGTTGGCGTGGGCCACGTCCAGCACCATGCCCATGGGCTGCTCCATCTCGTCGAAGAACAGCTCGAAGTCCTCGGCGGAGATCAGGAGGTACGGCGTGGGCCTGGGGACGTTCTCTATGAGCATGTCCACGCCGTACTCCTCGGCGTACCGTAGCAGCCACCGGAGGGACCTTAGGTTGAGCGCCCACGCCCGGCCCTTCATGAACCTATCCGTGACCGTGGTCCAGCCCGGGTGCACCACTAGGCAGCGGGCGTCCAGCTCATTGGCGAACCTTATGGACGCCCTGACGCGCTCCAGTATCCACTCCCTGATGAGGTCGTCGTCGGCCGCCAAGTTCGTGTCCGCGTAGGGGGCGTGGATGCTGAAGCGTAGCTCGTAGCTGGCCATGAGCTCCTGGAGGCGCTCCACCAGCCTGGGGTTCAGCGCGTGGTGGCCGCTGTCCGCCAGCTCTATGTTCCGCGTGCCTAGGCGGAGGAGGTCGGGGAAAGCCTTCTCCAGCGGCCTGTCCAGGAGGTGTAGCGTCGACGCTGCCAGGTTCATTTGCGTTCAGACACAAGGGTGCCGGGCTCCACATAAGCCTTTTATCCCGTGCTTCGGATGCAGACTCAACAAGGTGATATTTTGATTCAAGTTAAGGATGGGGTGACTTGGGTTGGCGCCGTGGACTGGGACGTGAGGAACTTCCACGGCTACGTGACCCGCAGGGGCACCACCTACAACGCGTACCTGGTACAGGGCGAGAAGACGGCGCTGGTGGACACGGTGAAGGCGCCCTTCTGCGAGACCATGCTCCGCCACATCGAGGAGGTCATGGACCCGGGGGACATCGACTATATTGTGGCTAACCACGCGGAGCCAGACCACTCAGGATGCCTGGTGAGGGCCGCCGAGAAGGCCCCCGACGCCAAGATCATATCAAGCGAGCGAGGCATCCCGGTGCTCAGGAAGTACTACGGGGGGATGGAACTCATGAGCATCAAGGAGATGCCGGAGGTGGACCTGGGCGGCAAGACCCTGAGCTTCACGCCGGTGCCCATGGCCCACTGGCCGGACAGCATGGTGACCTACATCCCCGAGGACAGGCTGCTGTTGAGCAACGACGCCTTCGGCCAGCACCTGGCCTCCGAGGCCCGGTTCGATGACGAGGTGGATCAGGCGGCGCTCTGGCAGGAGGCAACGGCGTACTACGCCAACATATTGATGCCGCTGAGCCGCAGCGTAAACAGGGCCGTCAAGGCGTTGGCCGGCTTGGAGATAGACACCATAGCGCCCAGCCACGGCGTCGTGTGGCGGAAGGACGTGGCGGGCATACTGGTGGCGTACCAGCGCTGGGTGGCCGGCGAGTCCAAGCCCAGGGCCGTCATAGCCTACGACAGCATGTGGAAGAGCACCCAGGCGATGGCCTACGCCATAGCCGAGGGCGTGGGCAGCGCCGGCGCCGAGGCCCGGGTGTTCAACCTCACCGACACCCACCGCAGCGACGTCATCACCGAGATACTGGAGGCCCGCGCCGTGCTGGTGGGCAGCCCCACCCTGAACAACCACGTCTACCCCACGGTGGCCGGTTTCCTGGCCTACATGCGGGGCCTAAAGCCGGCGAACAAGATGGGCGCCGCCTTCGGCAGCTACGGGTGGGCCGGCGGAGCCAAGCGGTTCGTCGAGGAGCAGATGAGGCTGGCCGGCGTGGAGCTGGTGGAGAGCGACCTAGAGTTCGGCTACAAGCCCAGCGACGAGGAGTGGCGCAGGTGCCGAGAGTTCGGCGCCATGATAGGCGAAAAGATAGCCTCCTAGCCTTTTATCCGGGGGCACCCCGGCCCCGGCTTCTCTATATGAAGAGGTAGTTTACGTAGAGGGCCATCTGCAGCCAGGTAAGCACCGAGCTCAATAGCGCGCCAGCCGTTATCTGCTTCTTGTCGTGGGCCTTGAGCTCCAGCCTCGCCCACGCCACCGGCAGGAACAGCATGAAAAGGGGTAGCATGCGGGTGCCCAGCAGGTAGACCAGCGCCGTCACGGGGCTCGCTACGCCGGAGGCGTGGATGCTTATCTTCCACCTCAGCGTTATAACCAGCAGCACCAGGCCGTTGACTATGTAGCACGCCATGAGGGCGGTTATCGGGGCGGGCGCCTGCACCACTACGAGGGAGACGGTGCCCATCACGTACGAGGTTATGGTGGCGAGGAAAGGTATGAACCTCTCCCTCCTGTTGGTTGCGTAGAAGTCGGTTATGAGGCCCTTCTTCATCATGGCCACCACCATGCCCAGGGGCAGGAAGCAGCCGAAGAAGCTCGTGACGGCGAACAGCTTCACCGTCTCTCCGTCGCCGTACCTGAGTATCAGCGGTATGAACGTGAGCAGCGTGATTAGCGGGGCGTTGAGGACGGCAGAGACGAGAGAAGCGAGTTTCTGTTTATCCAAGACGTTTACTCCTAGGTGCATGGACTCCGTATATACGTGTTTATATCTCTTTCTCATATCGTCTATATATCTGCTCGCAGCAGTAGGCCACCTCCTCGCCGTCCTCCTCGACGACTGTCATGAGGGGGCACCGCTCGTCCACGGGCTGGCCGCATATCCTGCATTTCACGTCTCTACTCATTCCGTTTCTTCTCCCTGTAGTTCTTTATGGCTTCGTGGAGGGCGTCGGCGGCGAGGTTGCTGCAGTGCATCTTCACGGGGGGCAGCCCGTCCAAGGCGTCTGCGACGTCTTGTCGGCTGATCTTCAGGGCCTCGTCCAGGGTCTTGCCTTTGGCGAGCTCGGTGGTCATGCTGCTGGTGGCTATGGCGGCGCCGCACCCGAAGGTCTTGAACCTTATGTCCTCGATGCGGTCGTCCTTGACCTTTATGTACATGGTCATCATGTCGCCGCAGACGGGGTTGCCCACGGTGCCCTCGGCGTCGGCGTCCTTCAGCTCCCCCACGTTGCGGGGGTTCTTGAAGTGGTCCAGTACCTTCTCGCTGTACATGCTATCTCAGCTCCTCGGGGGTCAAGGGGGACATGGCTCTGAGCCTCCCCACGACGCCCGGCAGCTTGTCCACCACGTACTCCACCTGGTCGCGGTTATTACCTTTTCCAAGGGTGAAGACGAGGCTGCCGTGGGCCTCCTCGTGTCTGAGGCCGCAGGCCAGGAGGGTGTGGCTGGGCTCCAGGGTCTTGGCGGCGCACGCCGAGCCTGTGCCCACCTGTATCCCGAGGTCGTCGAGGCTCATGACCAGGGCCTCGCCTTCCACGTAGCTGAACCTGATGTTGGCGTTGTTGGGCAGCCGCTTTGTGGGGTGGCCGTTGAGGTAGGACTCTGGGACGGCGTCGAGCACCTCCGTTATCAGGGCGTCCCTGAGGCCGGTCAGCCTCCGGGCCTCGGCGTCCATCTCCCGGGCTACGAGCCTGGCGGCCACGCCCATGCCCACGATGCCGGGGAGGTTCTCGGAGCCCGAGCGGAGGCCGCCCTCCTGGCCGCCCCCGATCATGTGGGGCTTGACCCTGACGCCCCGCCTGAGGTAGAGGGCGCCGACGCCCTTGGGGCCGCCCAAGTCGTTGCCGCTGAGGGTCATGAGGTCGGCGCCGAGTTCCTCGACGTCCAGGGGTATCTGGCCGTTGGCGGCGGTGGCGTCGGTGTGGAAGAGGGCGCCCCGGCTGCGCGCGATCTCGGCGGCCTCCTTAACGGGCTGGATGGTGCCTATCTCGCCGTTTGCCGCCATGACCGTCACCAGCGCGGTGTCGTCGTCCACCAGCCTCTCAAGCTCCTCCAGGTCGAGGACCCCCGTCTCGTCCACGGGGCACTCGGCGACGGTAAAGCCGTCCCTCGTGAGCTCTTTGCAGATGTTGATGACGCTGATGTGCTCCACGGCGGACCTGATTATCTTGCCGCCTTTCCTCTTGCTGCGGTGGGCGGCGCCAAGGAGGGCCAGGTTGTTGGCCTCGGTGGCGCCGCTGGTGAACACGATCTCGCCGGGGTCCGCGTTGACCAGCGCCGCGACGCCGGCCCGGGCGTCGTTGAGGGCATCCAGCGCCTTGAAGCCCATGGAGTGGAAGGAAGCCGGGTTGCCGGGGCGCTCGGTGAAGTACGGCGTCATGGCTTCGAGGACGCGGGGGTCCACGGGGCGCCCCGCGCCGTTGTCCATGTACACGTTAGGGGACATTGATTCTCCAAGTGGAGCCATGGATTATAAACAGTGGGATGCCCTCATTTCCTTATCTGGAGGGTGACGGTGTCGCCGTCCTTGGTGGCTTCGAGCACCTCGTAGTCCATGCGTTCGGCGAGTCTGCGGAGGTCGGCCTCGGCGGCGGGGTCGTCGGCGGAGACCTCCAAGACCTGGCCTTTCTCCAGCTCGTCCATGGCCATCCTGGTCCTGAATATGGGCTCGGGGCAGTAGAGCCCTGTGCAGTCCAGCACCTTGTCGGGTTCCATGTCTATTTGCTCCGTCGGTTTGATATTAGGTTAAGCGATACGGGGCGATTTAAGACGAATGGTGACCGATGCGTCACATGGCGGGCTAGTATCCTCTTAGCCAGGTTCTGGCGACGTTGAACAGTATGAGCACGGCCATCAGCGCCATGACGAGGGTGATGTTTCGGGGGCCGCGATGGCTCTGGCCTGGGTGTATATGAAGTAGAGCATGATGAGGGCTACCATGGAGACTATTGTGACTCTTATCTGCCTCATGGGTATCTCAACCGTGATGTAGTCCATGCTTAACAAGGGTTCGGATCGGGTTGGTGGGCCGGGCAGGGATCGAACCTGCGACCCTCGCCACGTCAAGGCGATGTCATACCACTAGACCACCGGCCCACGCGCATATAGGACAAAAGAGAACGGTATAAAGTTTACCGGTGGAGCTCCACCAGCCCCATGGCCTCCAGCAGCCTGTACCACTCCACCAGGTACTCCAGGTCCGTCTCCCCCCGCTCCAACCGCACAAGCTCGCTTATCTCGTATAGGCTCCGCTCCCCGTCCGTCCAGTACAGCGCCAGTGTGCCCACGCCCCTACTCTTGGGGTGGTCCTTCCCCAGCCTCCAAAGCGCCTCTCTGTCTCCGTCGCTCAGCCTCCTCTCCCAGCCCCTGGTGCTCACGGGGCCCCTGTAGAGACGCCTGGGCACGACGGCCATGGCCTCGGTCTCCAGCTTGGTGCGCCTCCTCTTCCTGTACTTCCTGACCTCGACGCCGCTGGCCCCCAGTATGGTGTTCAGCGTCTCCGCCGCCATCTTGGTCTCGCTCTTCGTCGTCTGATGAATGTCCTTGGTGAGGGTCTCTATGGTCTTCCATACACCGTCGTCGCCCGGCGCCAGCCTCGCCGCCGACTCCACAGCCTTGACGGCGACCTCCTCCCAGTAAGCGGCGTGCGTCTTCAACAGCCGCACCGCCCCAGGTATCTCCTCGGGCGCGTTGACCGCGTCCTCGACGTAGCCCCTGAACCGTTCCAGAAGCCGGCTCTTCTCCCTGGCATGGGTCTCGGAGGCGATCCACGTGGCCTCGGCGGCCCCGGCGGACGCTATGAAGTACGCGTAGGTGGCCGTCACCAGCGCCGCCCGGCGGAGCATCTCGGGGTCCACCTTGTCCATGGTGTCGTAGCTCGTGTGCCAGTACTTGTCGGGCCACTGGATGAGCATGGGGCAGCCGACGCCCACCGACGGGTCGCTGTATATGTAGTGGTCGCTGCCGCCGCTGAACGGCGTCTCCGTGTGCCTGAACAACGCGTAGCTGCTGCTGCCGCCCAGGTTCTTGACCTCGCCCGTCACCTCCTTGAACACCGTAGCCATGACGCTGTTCACGTAGCTGGGGAACGCCTCGGGTGTCCGCTCCACGATGAAGCTGCCGCCGGTGACGCACTGCTTCTCCCCCACCATGTCCAGGTTCACCGCGGCCACCATACTGGGGATGTCAGCCTCGTTAGCCGCGAGGTACGCGTAGCTGCCGCTCATCTCCGGCACTAGGGTGAACCTGATGGTCCTCCTGGGCTTGGCGAGGCTGCCCTCAGCTATCAGCTTGGAAAGCGCCCGCGCCGCCTCCATGGCGGAGCCACTTCCCGACGCGTTGTCGTTGCAGCTGGGCTGGGGGTGGCAGATGTGGGCGACAACCACCACCTGCTCGTCGGATTCACCTGGGATGGTGGCGACGGCGTTGTCCAGCTTGCCCTCGTAGAGGCTGCCCACCACCCTGGCACGGACCTTCACCGGCGTCTTGCTCTCCTTCGTCAGGTCTCGGAGCCACCTCCCCCTCCTGGGGGTCAGCACGAACCCGTAGGCGGGCTTCTCGTCGCCCGCCCACCAGAAGCTGGTGTACTTGAGGGCGTCGTCCAGCTCCCCCTCCGGCAGGTCCGGCTCCCTGACCCAGGTCCCGTAGTAGATTAGGCCCAATGCGCCGCGCTCCTCCACGGCGAGCTGGTGGACCCGGGTGACGTCGCCGTCGGTGAGCACCATCCTGCCCGCGACGTCCAGCCCCTTGTAGTCCTTCCGCTCCTCCCCCTTGCCCACGTACACGACCTCCGCCTCGACGCCGTCGGGGGGCGTGGGGTGGCTGCGCTGTATGAGGCTGAGCTTCGTCTCGCTCCACCGGGCGAGGAACCGCGCCTTCTCCGCGGGCTCGACGAGCCTGAGCTCGGCGTCGAAGCAGTCCCACTCCTTGAACATGAGGCTGCTCCACGCGAACCCCTTGCCGTCGGCAGGGTAGCTGTGGATCTCCGCGTCGATGCTGGCTGCATTCCACATCTCAACGGCGAACCGGGCGGCGTCTCTGAGGCCGGGGCTCGCCTGTATCCTGTGGTGGCGGCTGATCTCGGCGACGTAGTTGTACGCTATCTCGCCCGAGACCTCCGCCTTGAGCTTCTCGAAAACCTGTCTAAACATGGGTATTTCTCTGCTTCCAATGATATAGGGTTTTCACGTCTGACCGATACCGTGATAAAACCCTGCAGCTAAACTATACCATTTCCCCGTGGTCAGGATGCCGAGGATACACTACCACCCCTGCCCCAAGGCGCTTGGCGAGTACGATCACCTGACGGACACCATCATACTCCACGAGGGCCTCAAACGGTACAGAGAACTCCACGACGCCATCCTCAGCCACGAACGGGAGCACGCCCGCATATTCAGGGAGCACAGGGGCCTGCTCAGGCGGCTGGCTCTGAACGTGAAGCTGGACTACGAGATGCGGCTCACCGGCGCCACCCGGGTGCCCCGTGAGCTCCTCCGGGAGCTGCACCCGTCCACGCTACGAGACGACCTGTACACCGCGCTCTACCTCCTGGCGTACATACCCATACTGGTGGCCGAAGGCCTGTACTACGGCGTCAAGGATCTGCTGGTCTCTGAGTAAGGCTTTTATCTTGTCCGCTGGGTGTATTTCTGCGTGCCGCCGTAGCTCAGCCTGGGAGAGCGCCCGGCTGAAGACCGGGGTGCCGAGTGTTCAAATCACTCCGGCGGCACTACCTCAAACCCCTGTTTTACGGCTTTTTTGGGGCTGTTTCTGGGAAATAAGGTGTTTAATCTGCCCTCTGTTTCTCCATCCGTTTTAGGTTTCGACGATCCGCTTCAGTTTTTCTATTAATATACAGGTGAGGGAGACTCCAGATAACCTCTGGAAGGACCCTGAGAGGGCCGCGTGCGCGAACATTATCTAAAGTATTCTTTAATGTGTGGTCTTGTCAGGTAATAGACGATCACTAAGTTGAGGGCTATATTGATTATGGGGGCTAGCAAATATGATAGGGACATGTCTGTTATGCTGAGAATGTCATAGACCCAGTAAAATACCCAAACCAGGGATAGGATAATTGTAATCAATCTCGCTGATTTACTACCAATCCATAGGCCGTATGAAAGACCTAGGTTCGTTATACCGATTAGTGTAAAATAAGATACAGCATTACTGGGAAAATAGGTTAAACCGAGTAAATAACAATTCATAACAAGCGCCAACATTCCCGAGAGAAACTCTAAACTCACCAATAACACTATACCCATAGGTCTTTCTTTCACATGCACCATCGTGTGCGAGCGCGACCGAAAACGTAACAAAGCAATGATGATGATTACTACGACAGCCAGAAGAACGATTAAGTACCAATACGTCACATACCAGGGAGCTACAACACCGGAGACAGTTGTATCGTCAATAACTAGGCGGTACTCCCAACTATTCTCTCCAGCATCTAAATACCGCTCGAATTCCACTGCAACCCCAGAATCTTTGTGAACTGTTTGCTTGAAGCCACCATTGACAGAACCCACCATCCTCTCGGAGAAGAGCACCGTATCCTTACCAATCGCGATATCTGATTCACACGTAATTCCGTATTTTGGAGCCTCTATCTTCCAGTTCTCCTCTATCTTCTCCAATGCTCTCCAGTAATCCTCTCCCTTGGGGAGAACTAGCATCTCCCTCAGAGTCACATTTCCCTGATATTCGCCGTTGAGGAGTACGTCACAAACAGGGACCTCGACCTCGAATGCAACCGTGGTGTTCGGGTACATTATCTCTTGGACGTTTATTTCTATGACCTCGAATCTTAGCCTATCGCCTGAATGAATCTCCGTGAAAAACTCCCAATTCTCCACCTCCGCAACATTATACTCGACCCAGTCTCCCTCTTCGACGCCTAACTCATACGTCGAAAGGCCCATGCATGTTGCAGCCATCGACGGAACGAAAAACACCGCGATTAACAGCGGTAGAACCAAATCCACATGTTTTTTCATCCTACTTACCTCTTGCGTATTTACATCCTTTGCGCGCTTTCACGTCTCCGAAGGCCTTTGTCAAGCAGTGCGTGTTAATCACCAGGTTTTCAGACATCAATATTCACTCCTTTCGAGTGCGGCTTCACTGAACTTTGAACTCCCGAGAGTATCGAATAAAGGTGAGACATCGTACCTCCAGGTTCTTGTGTCAGTGAAACTGTATGAGTTAGATGAACTCATACCCAATGACTTGGCCTCTCCGTGGATCTTAACCTCAGTCTGTAGCGTATACTTCCTTATTCCCGGTGACTGGAACCCGATGGGTGAGCCCGTCAGCGTCACCATCCTATGCAAGTTGAACGATTTCCCAGGGTTGACTATTAACGGCTCGTTCTGCAGCTCGCGGCTAAGGTAGTCGGTGCCGTTGACCAGCATCCTGACGTTTACTTCCGTGATGGTCACGGGGACGTTCGATGGATTACTCACAGGCACAACCACGATGAAGATGACCCGTGAATCGTCGACGAGATGTGGCGCGATTTGAGACACTTCGGCGGTTTTAAGAGTCCTT
>CAZBUI010000018.1:0-19251 GCA_964495055.1 uncultured Candidatus Bathyarchaeia archaeon
ACTACCTGGACAGCTTCAACTACAGGGTGCTCCTCGACTACCTCCTCCTGCCACTGGGGCCCGGCGGTAGCCTGGTGTACACGGACAAGGCCTTCGACTACAGGCTCGACCAGAGGCTAGACGAGCCGTTCAAGAAGGCGGGCGGAGACGCCGTGCTCCTCTTCGACGGCGTCTTCCTACTCAGGCCCGAGCTTGAGCGCATTTGGGACCTGAAGATATATCTGGACGTCACCTTCGAGGAGTCGCTGCGACGGGGGTTGGAGAGGGCGGCTGATGACAGCTCCGAGGCCGAGGAGCTCTACATGAACAGGTACATACCCGGCCAGAAGCTGTACCACATACACTCGGCGCCCCAGAGGAAGGCGGACATCGTCATAGACAACAACGATCCGTTTAACCCCCGGATCACGCACATGAACCCCCGCCTGTAGCCCCTCTACGGGCTTAGTACCCGTGTATTACTAGGGCAGCCCCAGCGCCAGTAATACCCGTAATATGACCCCGCCAAGCAGCACGGCCGTGAATATCTCGACTGCGCTGATAACCGCCGCGGCCCTGTACCCAAACTCCTTCACGAGGGCGGCGATGGTCGAGATGCAGGGCACGTACACCATGACCACGAACGCGAACACGAACATCTGGCCGGGCGACAGGAACATGGAGAAGTCGTTCCCCCCCAGCAGCGTGCCAAGGAGTATGAGGGTCAGCTCCTTCCTGAGCACCCCGAAGATGAGAACCACGCCGGCGGCGGAGGGCAGCCCGAGCCACCCCACGGTGACCGGGCTCATCAGCCTCTCGACGACGCCCAGCACGCCGAGGATGGCCGCCACCTGTATCACGAAGTTGCCTGCTATCATGATGGGGAACGCCTCGTAGACGAAGCCCCTGAGCCTGAACCAGGTGCGCTGAACGGTCGTCCTCAGGGACGGCATCCTGTAGCCCGGTATCTCCATTATGAGCCCCACGGGCTCGTCCGGCGCCACCCTGTAGGCGATCCTGCCGAGGACGAATATCAGCACGAAGTCGATGAGGTAGAGCAGCATAGCCCACCTGAACCCCACGTAGGCGGCCACGAGCCCCATGATGACTATGCTACGGGCGGCGCAGGGGACTAGGCTACCCACGAAGGCACAGATGAGCCTCTCCCTTTCCGTCTCCATTATTCGGGCCCCCAGCACGGCGGGGACGTTGCAGCCGAACCCTAGCATCACCGGGATGAAGCCCTTCCCGTGGAGCCCTATGGTGTGCATCGCAGAGTCCATGAGGAACGCGACCCGTGCCAGGTACCCCGAGTCCTCCAGCACCGAGAGCACTAGGTAGAAGGGGCCGATATAGGGAAGCGCGACCACGATGCCCCCGATGAAGCCGTCGATTACGGCGTCCCAGATGAATGTAGCCGCGGGCCCCGACCCCAGCACAGTTAAATACGAGGCGTTGACGACCATGAACACCCCGTCTAGAACCCCGGCGAGCCAGTCCCCGAAGCTGAATATCACGAAGAATATGGTGAGTATACTGGCCACCATGAAGAGGTAGCCCCAGACCGGGTGAGTGGTGGCGTCAGCCAGAGCCTCCCGGAGACCCTTCTCCGACACCACATGGCTTGAGGACTCACGCGCCACGGAGCTCGCCAAAGTGTAACGCTCGGCGGCTATGACGCTGCTCACGTCGTGGCCGTGGACCTCCTCTATACGGGCCGCGGCGTCTTCGACTATGGCCCGGAGACCTGGTTGGTGCCCGTACACGGCCGCGGTTATCTCCTCATCTCCCTCGAGGAGCTTCACTGCCACCCACCTCCTCGGGTAGGGGGTCTCCGCCTCAAGCAGGGAGGCGATTCCGTCCACCCTTTCCTCGATCTCGGGGCCGTATGTGAGGGGCTTCGCCTTCTCTCCCCTCTCCGCCTCCTCCACCACACTCTCCATGAGCTCCGTGAGGCCGGCGCCCTTCACTGCCACCGTGGGCACAACGGGCACACCCAGAAGCCTGCTCAGCTCCTCGGTGTAGACTATGACTCCCTTGCTCTCGGCGACATCGATCTGGTTTAAAGCCACCACCATGCGGGGCTCGAGTTCTAGGAGCTGAACGGTGAACGCCAGGTTCCTCTCTAGGGCGCTGGCGTCCACCACGTTGATTATCACGTCGGGCTGCTCAACCGCGATGTACTCGCGGCTGATCAACTCCTCTATGCTGTAGGTGCTGAGGCTGTATATCCCGGGGAGGTCGATGACCTCGATCTCGGTGTCGCCGAAGAAGAGGGTGCCCTCGGCGCGCTCGACGGTCTTCCCGGGCCAGTTGCCCACGTGCTGGTGCAGCCCCGTGAGCTGGTTGAATATGACGCTCTTACCCACGTTCGCATTGCCCGCTAGGGCGACTTTCAGTTTCCTCTTAGACAATCTTTCTCACTTCAACCCGAGTCTTTACCGTGGTGTGGGCCGTGGGGGTGGGCTCTCATCCATGGTCTCCCCTCGTCGTCGACGTTGACGAACACGTGGTTCGCGAGGCCCCTGCCGAGGGCTAGGCTGGTTCCCCTGACCTCGACCTCCACGGGTCCCATGAAGGGCGCCGCCTTAACCATCTTCACGTACGTGCCCGGGGTCAGCCCCATGTCCATGATCCTCTGGGCGGCTCGCCTCCCCCCCCTTATGAAGGCGACTTTGCCCTCCTCCCCCGGCTTCAGGTTGCTGAGCTGCGTCATGAGGGGGTGCTCCGGCCCGGCCGCCTCCCGCGCCTCCTCGCACTCGCTGCAGCTCTCCACGTCTAGCGGGCAATCCGGTATGGGGGAGTCATCGGGGCCAGTCTCGGGGCTGTTCATGGCCTTGCATAGAGCGACAGCCGCCTCATCGGATACGCCGTGCTCCATCCGGCAAGCCTCGTCGTGGACCTTCTCTAGGGGCAGCTTCAGGAAGTCGTACAGGAACCTTTCTATAAGTCGGTGTTTACGGACGACCTTCTGGGCGAGCGCCATGCCTTTCCCCGTTAGGTACGCCCCCTTGTAAGGCTCGTACTCGACAAGGCCTTCGTCCGCTAGGCGCTTGATCATCTGGGTCACGCTGGGGGGGCTTACTCTCAGCTTCTCTGATAGCGCCTGATTCCTGGCTAGCTCTCCCCGCTCGTTGAATCCGTAGATGGCTTCGAGGTACTCTTCTACGCTTTCACTGCCCAAACCGATCTCAGATTTAGGTATGCCTAAATTATATAAATGTTGTTGAAGCGGGATGAACTAGGCTAGGACGTAGCTGAACCGCGGGGTCCCAGCCACGCCCCCCTCCATGCGGGTGTCAATGGACTCGACGACCCTGAATTCGCGCTTGAGCATCTCTACCACTTCGATGTACGGGTTCACGACGCTGACGCCCGCCTTCCTAAACGCGTTCCATTCGTCAACCGAGAGCCCGTACGCCTCGGCCCAGGCTTCCGGGTTCAAGTCGTACCACATCTCCCTGAAGTCCCTGCGTCCCTTCTCGCGGAGCACGTCCTCGAACCGCTCACCCAGCAGGTTCGCGTCCAGACGCAGGTCGGGCACCCGCCTATCCTTGTCGAGGACGCTTATATCGGCGCCGCCGCGGGTAAGCCTGATGAGGCTGTTCTTGGGTGGCTTGAATATGCTGGTCATCTCGTCTTTGACGTCTCTGAGGCCGATCCTGCTGCTGACGAACATGGCCTCGTCGTCCCCCATAGCCAAGTAGCACGGCTGGTGCCAGTTGGCGATGTACACCGTGTCGGGCTCATCGACGCTGATGGCTCCCAGAAGGAAGCTGCCGGTCAACTGGGCGGCCGTGCTTTTCAAGGCGTCTCCAACGGGTTTGCCTCCGGTCACCTCGTCCGCGAGCATGTGAACGGCGACCTCGCTGTCCGTGATGGCGTCAACCTCTTGGCTGTAGCTCCTGAACTCGTGGCTGCCCCTGAGCCTCTCCCAGTGATCCTTGTAGTTGGCTATGCCGCCGTTGTGCATCAGCGCTATTCTGCCGTCGTCGCTCAGGAACGGGTGGGCCATCCCGACGGTGTTGTACCGGGCGTCGTCCTTGGCGTCAGCGTTGTACCTGCTGTGGGCTATGGCGCAGGTGCCTTCAAGCCTCTCGATGTCTGTGGTCTTCTTCACGTGGGCGACGTGGCCCGGCGCCTTGACGAAGTCGATCGCTTCACCTTTTAGAACCCCTATGCCGGTGGCGTGGCCGCCGAAGTAGGGCTCCTGATGCTTCAAGGCGTTCAGGAGCAGGGGCGAGATGGGCCTGTCCCCGACGTACGCGGCGAGTTGACACATATATATCAAGAATAGAGGCAGGCAACGGTTAAAAGGTCTTGTCTAAATAAAGGTGGTCCGCCACGTTAGACGTTGCGTGGAATAAGCGTTTTTTCGGGGGGTTGTCGGGGTTTTTTTGGGGTTTGTACCATGCTACTTGGTATTATGGAAAAAAAATTTGGATTCTGGTTGAGGTGCTTGGTTGCCGTGGAGTCGGCGTTTTTAGGCGTGTTTTTGTGTTCGGTGGGCTGCATTTTTGTATGTGCTTTGATCTGGAGGGGCTGTTTCTGGGGGTTCTTTTGGTTGAGGGGGGGCTGTTCGCCTTTTCTCGTCTACCCCCTTCGATGGTGGTGTGTTTGGGTGGCTTGGCGTGTCGATTTTTCTTGTTGCGTGGAATAAACCAGCCCCTCTCTTTCCCATACTGTTTAATTTCTCAAACCACACCTTTAGGTATGGTTAAAGCAGCTATTCTAGAGGGTGTCGAGAAGCTTTCCATCACTGACTACCCCGTGCCCGAGGTCGAGGTCGACGGCATGCTGCTGAGGATGGAGCTCTGCGGCGTCTGCGGGACCGACATGCACATCTACGGCGGCAACATGAAGGTCCCCTGTCCGATCATACCCGGCCACGAGTTCGTCGGCGTGGTGGAGGAAATAGGCGACGAGGCCAAGGACTACGAGGTGAGAGGCCGGCCCATCGGCGTCGGTGACAGGGTCGTCGTGGTGCCGGGCACCAACCGCTTCTGCGGGGGCTGCTACGGCTGCCGGTTCATGCCCCACAAGCCGACGCTGTGCACCAACAGGAAGGTCATGGGTGTGAACATGACCAGCGCCGAGGCCCCCCACCTCAACGGAGGGTGGGCCGAGAAGGTTTACGTGGACGCCGAGCATTTCTGGGTGTATAGGGTGCCGGACGAGGTGCCGCCGGAGGTGGCGGTGCTTTCCGAGCCCATGGCGGTGAGCAGCCGCGCCTTCGAGAGGGCCGTGGCGCCGGGGCTGCCCACCTACGGCGAAGGCTTCAGGTTGGGCGGAAGCGTAGTCGTGCAGGGAGCGGGGGCCATAGGGCTTCTCGCGGTGGCCACCGCAGAGCTTGCTGGTGCCGGAAACATCATCAGCGTGGACGTGGTGGACGAGAGGCTGAGGATGGCGGAGAGGCTGGGCGCGGACCACGTCATCGACATGAGGCAGTACGAGACGGCGGAGGAGCGGGTGGCCGAGGTCAACAGGCTCACAGGCGGCCTGGGGGCGGACGTGGTCATCGAGTGCGTCGGGGTCCCGGCGGCGGTGCCCGAGGGCATCGGCATGACCCGCCGCGGCGGCAGGTACGTGGAGGTGGGCCACTATACCGACCCCGGGCCCGTGGCCATCAACCCCCACATCATTTGCTTCAAGGACATGGACATTCTGGGCAGCTGGGCGTACCCGCCCACGCAGTTCGCGACCTGCCTCGACCTGATGAGGCTGAGCGTGGACAGGCTGCCCCTAAACGAGATAGTGACGCACAGGTTCAAGGTGGGGGACGCCCAGAAGGCCATGGACAGCGTCATCGCCCGGCGCGGCATCAAAAGCGCCATACAGGGCTAAGCCACCATCCCCTTTTTCGATCCTGATATATTGCCGTGCCGCCAATAGGGTCTCATGTTCAACCTAACAAAGGAACAGGTAGATAGAGCGAGAGCCCTCCACGAGGCTTCGCTGGTCGTGGACACCCACAACGACACCATACTTCACCTCATCAAGTCGCCCCCGTTCATCACGTCCGGGGAAGGTCCCTACCCGCCAAGGAGAACCCTCGGGGAGAGATCGGAGCACGGGCAGATAGACATCCCCCGCATAAGAGAGGGAGGCGTTGACTGTCTCCTCTTCGCCATGTACGTCAGCCCCCTGTACACGGCCAGGCTACGCCGCCTCGTGCAGATGCTAGACGCCTTCACCCTGGAGGTGGAGCGGTACCCCGACCTGATATCCGTGGCGACCAACCACCATGAAATAACCAAGACGGTCGAGGACGGGAAGATCGCAGCCGTGATCACCGTCGAAGGCGGGGAGCCTCTGGAAGGCAGCATAGAGGCGCTGAGAACTATCTACAAGCTCGGCGTCAGGTCCTTGACCCTCACCCACTTCCCACGGAACGAGCTGGGCGACGGCTCAGGTGCGGACTCGGGCAGCCACCTCACCGAGTTCGGCAGAGAGGTGGTCCAAGAGATGGACCGGCTGGGCATGCTCGTGGACATCAGCCACCTCAACGAGACCGGGTTCTGGGACGTCATCGAGCTGAGCAGCGACCCCGTCGTCGCCACCCACAGCAACTGCAAGGCCCTCTGTAGCCACCACAGGAACCTCACCGACGACCAGATCAAGGCCCTGGCGGAGAGGGGAGGCGTCATGAACCTCAGCTTCTGCGCGGGCTTCATCAAGGACGGCGTAGGGTTCGGCGACCCCGAGGCCCTCAAGAAGGTCACCGTCGAGGACTGGCTGGACCACCTGGACCACGCAGTCGAGCTCGTGGGCACCAGCCACGTGGGCATAGGCTCCGACCTCGACGGGGGCTGCGGGTTCCCCGGCCTCGACGACGTTACCAAGTTCCCCTGCCTCACCGAGGGCATGGTGTCACGCGGCTACTCCGACGAAGACATAAAAAAGATTCTGGGCGGCAACGACCTCAGGGTATTCAAACAGGTGCTGAAATAAGTCGTCCTTAAGATCGGTCAATCTTTTTTCTTTCTATTGTTTATGAGCTTGGATGGTGAGGCCGCCGACCAGAGAACAGGGGTGCATTGGCTATAAACTATGAGTCTCCTCGAGGGTGATCCAACCCTTCTCGATGGCGGTGATCCCGGTGCGGGCGGCCTCTATGATGCCTATGTGCTTGACGTCCCGCATGAACTCGCTCACCTCGTTCACGGAGCCCGTCACCTGCGCCACGATGGTGTCCGGCTTGATGTCCAGTATCAGCCCCTTGTAGTGGTTGATGGTCTCCAGCGCTTCCTCCTGAGCTAGGGGGTCGGCGGTGTGGAGCTTCACCAGCGCCAGGTCCCTCTGCACGGTCCTCAGCGGGTCCAGGCGCTTCACGACTATGACGTCCACCATCTTGTCCAGTTGCTCCACGAGCTTGGTGATCTCGTGGGCGTCGCCGCGGGACGTTATGGTGATCCTTGTGGTGTCCTCGTCCTCGCCGGCGATGGCGGTGATGCTGTGAATGTTGAAGTTCTTGCGTCTGAAGTTGTTGCTTATGTTGAAGAGGACGCCGGGCTTGTTCTCCACGAGGAGGCTGATGACGTTCAATGGCTTCATGGCTAATCCTCCGTCAATATATCCTTTAAACCCATCCCCGGCGGGATCATGGGGTACACGTTCTCCTCGGGGTCTATGGGGACGTCGATGACCGTCGTGTAGTCGGCGTCCACCGCCCTCCGTAGCTCGGCGTTCAGCTCCTTCATGGATTCAGCCCTGACGCCGTGAGCCCCGTAGGTCTTGGCGAGCTTGGCGAAGTCCAGCGCGTGGTCGCGGTGCACCGCCGAGTACCGTCCATCCATGAAGAGCCTCTGCCACTGGGCCACCATGCCCAGCATCCTGTTGTTCAGCACCACCACGACTATGGGGAGATCCTCCTCCACCGCCACCGCCAGGTTGTTCTCGGTCATGGCGAAGCTGCCGTCCCCCGAGATGTTCAGCACCACCCTCTCGGGCTTCGCGGCTTTGGCGCCGATGGCGGCCGGCGTCCCCCAGCCCATGGTGCCCAAGCCGCCGCTCGTCATGAAGGTCCCCGGCTCGTAGACGTCGAAGTGGATCGCCGCCCACATCTGGTGCTGCCCCACATCGGTGGTGACCAAGGCGTCGCCAGGTAGCGCCCTCCTTATGGCCTTGATGACGTTGGGGCCGGTGAGGTCGCTGGAGTCGTCTGGCCATTCCACGCTCCTCCTGTACTCCTCTATACGCTTGGCCCAGCCTCCGTCGCCGTTCACCATCCTCCGTGCCTTGATCCTCTTGATGAGCCGGCCGAGGCTGGTCTTGGCGTCGCCCCAGACCCTTGTGACGCTGTCCACGTTCTTGTCGATCTCGCTCTTGTCGATGTCTAGGTGCACTATCTTGGCGTCCGGAGCGAACCCGGCCAGGGCGCCCGTGGTCCTGTCGCTGAACCTTGAGCCCGCGACGAGTAGCACGTCGGCGTCGGGGATCATGTAGTTTGCCTCGGTTCTGCCGTGCATCCCCAGTATCCCCAGGCTGAGGGGGTGGCTGCTGGGCATGGCTCCCTTGCCCATGAGGCTGGTGGCGGTGGGCGCGTTGAGCAGCTCGGCCAGGGCCGTGAGCTCCGGCGCCGCCCCTGAGGCGACCACTCCGCCGCCGGCGATGATGGCTGGCCTCTCGGCCTCGGCCAGCACTTGGGCGGCCCACTCCAGCTCGTTGGGGTCCGGCTCCACCCGGGGCTGGTACCCCGGGAACTCTATTGGCGAGTCGAAGTCCATCTCCGCCTCGTCGGTGGTGACGTTCTTGGGGATGTCTATGAGGACGGCTCCCTTGCGCCCCGTGTTGCTTACGTGGAGCGCAGCCTTCACGGCCCAGGGGATGCGGCAGGCCTCCCTCACCTGGTAGTTCCACTTGGTGATGCTGGCGGTGACGCCGATGATGTCAACCTCTTGGAAGGCGTCGGTGCCCACCATGCTCATGGGGACCTGTCCCGTGAACGCTACCAGGGGGCTGCTGTCCAGCTGCGCAGTGGCGACGCCTGTAACGATGTTGGTGGCGCCGGGGCCGCTGGTCACTTGGACGATGCCGGGCCTCCCCGAGGCCCTTGCGTAGCCGTCGGCCATGTGGGTGCTGCCCTGCTCGTGGACGCCGGGTATGTACCTTATGTCGCTGCCCGGCATCTCGTCGCATATGGGTATGAGGGCTGCGCCTGTGATGCCGAAGACATGGGTGACTCCCTCCTTCTCCAGCGCCTCGACGTAGGCCTTGGCGCCGGTCATCTTAGCCATGCACCCGCCTCCAGACGCCTAGCCTTGAGGCCTTGCAGGCTTGTTTCGGTTCTTCGAGGACCCTCAGGATCCGTGCAGTCTGTGTCTCGCTGGGGCTACCTGAGAAAACGATGCCCCCTTTCTCAGCTCCCCTCTTCAGGGGGCTTGACAAAGCGATACCCCATTTTTGTCTCTCCTTGATGGATGGTACAGCGAATAGCCGTTGCAGAGAATAAAAAGGTTGTCAGTAAGACCAGTTGCACATGCAACCGGTTTACGCCTACAATGCTTTTTTGCTGGCGATTAAAAAACTGGTGTCTACTCTTTTCTTCTCTTCTCCACCGACTCTTGGAGGCTGGTCTGGGCTTCCTTGGCCCTGCTCAGGAGCACCGTCCAGCCTTTTCTGGCTCTGTCGCCCATCTTTGAACCACCGTCGCCGAGCCGCCTCGCCGCCGCGTCCGTGTACTTCTTCAGGTCTCCGAGGTTTTCCTTCAGTTGGACGGAAGCCTCTGCCCCTGCTTTCTTGAGCTCACCGAGCCTCTTCCTAGCTTCCTCGTCCAGCTTCTCGAGGGTCAGCTTTTGTTTCTGGGTCATTTTAAACCGTCTGGGGGGTACCTTCGGCTTAATATTAGCGTAGTCGATGGAGAGTCTGGACCCCGCGTATGTAGGGTTAGACCGGTGTGACAGATTGGTATCCCCGGTATAGACGGCTCTACTCGCCGTTTTTCCTGTACATCTTCGCCCCGGTGGCCGCTATCCATGTGAGATACGCGGCCACGAGGAGCCTCTGGGCTAACCCTACCGGCGTATCGTGTTCCCCGGGGACGTGGCCAGGCAACGTGTACTGGAGGAACCCGGCTAGGGCGAGGAACACGGCGCCCGCGACGAGGGTGAGGCGTCTATGGCCTACCCACTCCTCCCGCCCCTCCGTTTCCCAGAGGAAAAGGAACGGCGCCGCCAGGGCCGCGAGCTCCCCGAGGACCGTGAGGTTCGCGTGGACGGCCCCGATGGGGGTTATGGATGCTCCGCCGGGGTCGCACGGGAACACGCCGGAGCCCACAAAGTCCAGTAGCCCGTAGAGAGCCACCGCGACTCCCGTCCACACCCTTCGACTGCCTCGGCTTAGCTCCGAGTGTAACCCTAACCCAAAGAAGATGATCATGAGCCCCGTCACCATGAATGTAATGGACGCCGCGGAAGCCGTCTGTGAACCCGTCTCCCCTAGCTCGCTGATGACGTTGTATACGTGGCTGTACCCCGGCCTGCTCAGCGACATGTACACGACTGCGGCGAAGAAAAACGCTGGAGCGAGGATGCCTGACAGTGCCTGTAGCTTCCGCAGCTCCATGGGAAGAAATATGGGGTGTGTGATAAAAGGGGTGAACGCTACTTCTCTAGGCCGCTCATCCTGCGGACCTGTCTGCCGACCTTCTCGATCTCCAGGGCGTCGCACTCGGCCATGAGCTCCTCGAACTTCTTGGCTCCCGCCTTTGACTCGGCGATCCACGCCTTGGCGAAGCTGCCGTCCTGAACCGCCTTCAACGCCTTCCTCATGTTTTCCTCGACGTGGTCGTCCACGATCATGGGGCCGACGGTCATGCCGCCCCACTTTGCTGTGTCGCTGACGGCCCTGTACATGCCTCCGATGCCGCTCTTGTAGATGAGGTCCACGATGAGCTTGAGCTCGTTGCAGACCTCGAAGTACGCCAGCTCAGGAGGATACCCCGCCTCGGTGAGCACCTTGAAGCCGCGCCTGATGAGCTGATCGACGCCTCCGCAGAGCACCGCCTGCTCGCCGAAGAGATCAGACTCCGTCTCGTTCTTGTAGGTGGTCTCTATGACCCCCGCCCGTCCCGAGCCCAGCGCCTTGGCGATCGCAAGCGCCTTCTCCAGCGCCATCCCCGACGCGTCCTGGTGCACCGCCACCAGCGACGGCACCCCGAAGCCCGCCTTGTACTGACGCCTCATCTCGGGGCCGGGGCTCTTAGGCGCCACCATGATGACGTCCACGTCCTTCGGCGGCTTGATCTCCCCGAAGTGGATGTTGAAGCCGTGGGCGAACTGCAGCACCTTCCCTTTCTTCATGGTCAGCCCCACCTCCTCCCTGTAGACCATGGGCTGGGCCATGTCCGGGATGAGCATGAGGACGACGTCGCCCGCCTCGGCGGCCTCAAGGACCGTCTTGGGCTTGAACCCGTCCTCCTCCGCCTTCCTCCAGCTCTTGCCGCCGGGCCGCAGCCCGACGACCACGTCCACTCCGCTGTCTCTCATGTTGAGGGCCTGTGCACGGCCCTGGCTTCCGTAGCCTATGACGGCCACGGTCTTCCCTTCGAGGACCGACTCGTCTATGTCCTCGTCGTGGTATACCTTCACCAATTTCATTCACCTAGCATTAGCCGCCCCTTCTCTATGGCGGTCACTCCTGTCCTCGACATCTCGACGATGCCTATACCCCTGACGCAGCCTAGGAACTGGTCCAGCTCCTCAGGCTCACCGGTGATCTCGGCGATGAGGGTCTCGTCGTCGATATCCAGTATGAGCCCGTGCTGGTTGTTGATATAGCGCAGAGCGTCCTCCCTGGCCATGGGGTCACTGGTCTCCAGCTTCACCAGCAGCATCTCCCTGCGCACGGTGCGCAGCGGGTCTAGGCGCTTCACCTTGATGACCTCCAGCATCTTGTCCAGCTGCTCTATGAGGTTGTGTAGCGTCCCGGCGTCTGCGTCCACGGTGATGGTCATCCTGCTGCAGCCGCTGTTCTCCAGGGCGCCCACGGTGATGCTGTCGATGTTGAAGCCTCTGCGTCTGAAGAGGTTGCTCACCTTGAACAGGACGCCCGGCTGGTTCTCCACAAGGAAGCTCACCGTGCTCGGAGGCACTAGTTAGCCTCCATCAGCGTGTCTTTGAGCCCCATCCCCGGCGGCACCATGGGCATCACGTTCTCGTCGGGGTCGATGGGCACATCGATGACCGTGGGCACGTCCGCCTTGATCCCCCTCCTCACGGCGGTTCTGAAGTCCTTCATGGTCTCCACCCTGACACCTTCGGCGCCGTATGCGTCGGCCAGCTTCACGAAGTCCGGGGTCCCCTTGAGCTTCACCGCCGAGTAACGTTTATCGTAGAAGAGCCTCTGCCACTGGGCTACCATGCCCAGCACATTGTTGTTAAACACCGCCACGATGACGGGGAGCTCCTCCTCGACAGCGGTGGCCAAGCTGTTCTCCGTCATGCCGAAGCTGCCGTCGCCGGCGATGTCCACCACCGGCACCTCGGGCTTCGCCGCCTTGGCGCCTATGGACGCCGGGAAGCCCCAGCCCATGGTGCCCAAGCCGCCGCTGGTGTGGAACGTCCTCGGCAGGTAGGCCTGGAAGTGGAGGGCGGCCCACATCTGGTTCTGGCCCACCTCAGTGGTGGCTATGGCGTCCCTGGGCAGCTCCTCCCTGAGGGCCCGGATGACCGCAGGGGCCCGCAGGTAGGGGCCGTTCATCTCGTTCTCGTCGTCGTAGACGCGCCTGAACTCCTTGATCCTGTCCCTCCACTCTATGGACGACTCCCGTGTCCTCAGCCTCTTGACGCGTTCCGTGAGGCCCCTGAGGGCGAGCTTTGCGTCTCCGACTACCTTGGTCATGGCCTCCACGTTCTTGTCGATCTCGCTGCGGTCGATGTCGATGTGGATGATCTTTGTGTTGGGGGCGAAGTCAGCTATCTTGCCCGTTGTTCTGTCGCTGAACCTGCTGCCCACCACCAGCAACACGTCCGACTTTGGGACCATCATGTTGGCCTCCATGGTGCCGTGCATCCCGCAGAGCCCTAGGCTCAGCGGGTGGTCGTTGGGGAAAGCTCCCTTGCCCATGAGGCTGGTGGCGGTGGGCGCCAGCAGGAACTCGGCCAGCTCAACGAGCTCGGGGCTCGCCCCCGAGGCTATGACGCCGCCACCCGCCATGATGATGGGCCTCTCGGCCTCGGCCAGAATCTTGGCCGCCCAGTCTAGCTCGTTGGGGTCCGGCTCGGGGCTCGGCCTGTATCCCCTGAACTCCACCTTCTCCGGGAACTCCATGTCCCCACTTAGGGTGGTGCAGTCCTTGGGTATGTCCACCAGGACGGCCCCCTTCCGGCCGGTGTTGGCTACGTGGAACGCCGTCTTCACGGCATAGGGTATCTCCTCGGGCGCCCTCACCTGCATGTTGTACTTGGTGACGCTGGCGCTGACGCCGATGATGTCGCACTCTTGGAAGCCGTCGCTGCCGATGACGTTCCTGTTCACTTGGCCGGTGAAAGCCGCTACTGGGCTCGAGTCGATCTGGGCCGTTGCGAGCCCCGTGACCAGATTGGTGGCGCCCGGGCCGCTGGTGGCCATGCAGACGCCCACCTTGTTGAGGACCCGCGCGTAGCCGTCGGCCATGTGGGCCGCTCCCTGCTCGTGGCGGGCCAGTATGAACCGCATGTCGCTTTTAAGCAGCTCGTCGCATATGGGGATGAGGGCGCCGCCGCTGATGCCGAAGATGTGTTCGACGCCCTCCCGTTCGAGGCTGCGCACGAACGCCCTGGCTCCGATCATCTCAGTCATGTTTAGCCATCTCCCATAGGCGGCATACGCGGCACCCTGTCAAGGCGCCGCCGTGTCCTGGTTCTTTGACGCTAGAAACTCTTTTCTCTGCGTTGCTCACGTGTCGGGGCCTACGATAGAATAAAACGATACCCCATTTACTCCCCCTCCGCCGGGGGGCTGACAAAGCGATACCCCATGTTTATTGTCTCCCATAGATAGGTACCATAGAGGGCTCATGGAGCCAATAAAAAGTTTCCTACTTAAAGACCCCGACAGACACCTGATTTTTTCTCTCATGCGTGGTGTTTAGCCAAGTTTTATCAGTGCTTAGATGAAGATTTCCTTGATCTTTTTGACTGGCGTCATAGTAGTCGGGTCTGGTGCCGGTGGGGCAACCGTCGCGAAAGAACTAGCCCAGAGCGGGAAAGAGGTGACTGTACTCGAAGCAGGGGCGTACCCGAAGATGGGCACAGAGAGAAGAGCCTTGAGTTTCTACACTGGAGGCTTCTGGGGCCCAGGCGAGTTCAGCAGAGAGGGCGTGGAGATACTGCGCACAGAGATGGTGGGAGGCTCATCCTGTGTTACCATCGGGAACGGCGTCAGGGCGCTACAGAAAGAGCTCAGCCTTCATGGACTAGACCTTGAGGAAGAGTTCCAGGAGGCAGAGGCGGAACTCAACATTCAGCCCTGCCCCGAGGAGAACATGGGTCCAAGGACAAGGCTTCTCATGAAGGCCTCCGAGGAAGTGGGTTGCGATATGCGGCCGATGCCCAAGTTCATCTATTTCAAACGCTGCGATGGATGCGGTGGATGTGCGCTCGGATGCGTGAATGGCGCCAAGTGGACCTCCCGGAACTACATCGGCGACGCACTCAGGAACGGTGCCAAGCTTGAGACCAAACACAGGGTGCTAGAGGTACTCCATAAGGGTGGAGAGGTGAAAGGCGTCAAGGTTCAGACGCCTGAAGGCGTCAAGGAGCTGGAGTCTGCTCTCGTTGTCTTGGCCGCGGGCGGCGTAGGTACGCCTGTGATTCTCCAGAACTCGGGATTAGAGGCCGGCTCCCACCTCTTCGCCGACACTTTCATCAACACATTCGGCTCCGTGAAGGGAGCCAGCTTCGAGCCGGAGCTGGGCATGGCGTCAATCGTCGACGAGTTCCACGACTCAGAGGGATACATACTGTCACCCATGATGGAGGGCCCCCTTGACCTGCTCACCGACCGCATTCCTATATCAAAGAAGCTTGCATTTATGAACACCAGCAAGCTCATAGGCTTGATGGCAAAAACCAGGGACGAGCCGAACGGAACGGTTCAATCAGACGGCACCATAATTAAACCGGTCCCGCCTGTTGACGCCGATAAGATTGAGAAGGGTTACCAGAGGTCAAAGGTGCTTCTCGAGGCCGCTGGCGTAGACCCGAAGACGATCTTCAGGACGCATATTAGGGGTGCCCACCCAGGCGGCACGGCCGGAATAGGAAGGGTGATAAACAAGGAGCAGGAGACCGAGGTCTCAAGGCTCTTCGTCAGCGACTGCAGCGCCTTCCCCGAGTCACCGGGTAAGCCCCCTGTGTTAACCATCGCCGCGCTGTCCAAGCATCTGGCGAAGAGGTTAGCGGAGGAGCACCTTTAGCCCTATTCATTAATGTTATCTTACCCTAAGCTGACATTTATCTGGTGTCGTTGTGAACGTATACAACGAGTATGGTAAAAGTTTAGAGAACCTGATCAGACCCAACAGCCACCCCCTGGCCGTGAGGATGCTGAGAAGCCCCGACGAGGTGCCGGACGAGGCCCTCAGGCCGGTCAGGGACTTCGGGAAGTGCATGTCCACGTGCCAGATCTTCGCCCTGAGCCGCCGGTTCGGCGAGACCGTGGCCCAGCTATTCGAGGACATGTGGTGCCCCGAGCCCGTCATAGGCTTCGGCCTCGCCGAGCCGCCCCAGTACTTCTTCGAGGGCAAGACCCGGTACCCGGACGGCGTCAAGTCGCTGGAGGCGGGCGCCAACTGGGCCCGGGAGTTCCCCCGGTTCGAGGTAGGCAGGTACGTGGGCGTCGTCTCGGCCCCCCTGACCAAGGCCAGCTTCGAGCCGGACGTCGCGATGATCTACTGCGACTCAGCCCAGCTCCTCAGGCTCCTGCTGGGCCTCGCCTACGAGGACGGCAGAGACATCAAGACGGTTCTGGGCGGCCACTCGGCGTGCGTATACGCCGTCGTCCCCCCCATGCTGAAGGGCGAGTGCCAGGCCTCCGTGCCCTGCAGGGGCGACAGGGGCTACGCGGGCACCCAGGACCACGAGATGATATTCAGCATCCCCTGGGACCAGATAGCCCGGGTGGTCGAGGGGCTGGAGCAACCGGGGACCTCATCGGTGCCCACACGGTTCAGCATGAACCCCGAGTACAGGCTCAGCACCGGCTACGCCGAGATAGCCAGGCAGATGGGGCAGACGGCGGCAGACGGCTCGGAGATCAGAGGCTACGAGGCCAAGGAGAGGAGGCTCAGCCTCCAGTACCGTTAGGGCTCAGCAGAACTCGAGGGGCTCCTCTAGGCCACGGCTCTCGGCGCGCCTCCCCGCAACCTTAACAGTTATTTCCGTGTCTTCCCCCTCATACATGAGGAAACATAATGAGTTATTTCACGCACCTGGAGTGCACGGCGTGCGGAAAAAAGCACGACGCCGACAAGGTTCAGACGGTCTGCACTGAATGCGGTAAACCGCTGTTCGCCCGGTACGACCTGGAGGCCGTCAAGGAGGCGGTCACGAAGCGGGAGCTGGTGGGCCGCGAGGCCAGCATGTGGAGGTACTGGGAGTTGCTGCCCGTCGAGAGCCGGAGGAACATCGTTTCGCTGGGGGAGGGGTGGACGCCCCTCGTCCACACGCCGAGGCTCGGCGAGGGGATCGGCCTCAAGAATCTCTGGGTAAAGGACGAGGGCATAATACCCACGGGGACCTTCAAGGCCCGCGGCCTCTCCATGGCCATAAGCAAGGCCAAGGAGCTTGGCATCACCCGCGTCGCCCTGCCGTCGGCGGGCAACGCCGCCGGAGCCATGGCGGCGTACGGCGCACGGGCCGGGATGGAGGTCTACGTGTTCATGCCCAAGGACGCTCCCAAGGTGAACGTGGTAGAGAGCCAGGTAGTGGGCGCCAAGGTGGTGCTCGTGGACGGCCTCATCACGGACGCCGGTAAGCTGGTGAAGGAGGGCAACGACGAGATGGGGTGGTTCAACGTCGCCACCCTCGGCGAGCCGTACCGGGTTGAGGGCAAGAAGACCATGGGGCTGGAGGTCGCTGAGCAGATGGACTGGACGCTCCCCGACGTCATCGTCTACCCCACCGGAGGCGGCACGGGCATCATAGGCATGTGGAAGGTCTTCGACGAGCTTGAGGAGCTGGGCTGGATCGGCGGCGAGCGTCCCAGGATGATCAGCGTCCAAGCCGAGGGATGCGCACCCATCGTCGAGGCGTACAAGGAGGGGAAGAAGGAGAGCGAGTTCTTCCAGGACGCCCAGACGCTGGCGGCCGGCCTCAGGGTCCCCAAAGCCCTCGGCGACTTCCTTGTGCTCAAAGCGGCACGCGAAAGCGGAGGCGCCTGCGTAAGCGTCACCGACCACGAGATAATGGAGAGCGTCAGCCAGGTAAGCGAGGCCGAGGGGATCTTCGCGTGCCCCGAGGGGGCAGCCACGCTGGCGGCGCTCAAGAAGATGCTAGCCGGCGGCGACGTCGACAGGGACGAGCGGGTCGTGCTGTTCAACACGGGCTCCGGCCTAAAATATACGGACCTCTTCGAGGTCGACGCGCCGGTGGCTGACCCGGGCAAGCCTTTCGACTACCGTTCACTCCTCTAACGTTATTATCCGGCCCTCCAACCTTTTTTCTCATGATGTACGACGACTCAGAGGTAGCGGCCATCCACGAGACGTTGGACTCCTATCTGAAAGCCATCAAGACGGGGAAGACTGAGCATTTCGAGCGCGCCTTCTACCCGTTCGCACACATAATAAACGCGGACACGGAGGACCCGGACCGGGTGAAGCTTACCCGAGACGAGTTCGCGGGGCGAATAGCGAAGAGGCATGAAGAGAACACACCCATCGAGGAGATAGCCCACGGCGTGTCCGTGAGCCACGTGGGCGACGCCGCCAACGTTCGCGTGGACTTCGAGCTGAGGATCGGGGAAGAAACCTTGTGGGGCACCGACTACTTCAACATGGTGAAGCACGGCGGCTTGTGGCGGATAACCCAGAAGATATATTACGTGTCCCGAACCGATTAAGTCCCTCTTTTCCCCTGTTTCATATTCAGGTAACAAAGCTTATACCTGTCCCACGCCCCGCCAAGATTCGAGGAGACTCCGAAAATTGACAGGCGGACACCATGTGGATGAGAAACACCCCCGTGCAAGGTCCATCAGAATCAGAGAGATGTTGACCAGTAACGTCAAGAATAAGGTAGTCGCCCTCGCAGGGCTCATCGCACATGGAAGGGGCGAAGCCTTCGACTACCTTCTGGGAGAGCGAACAACGGAGCCAGCGGAGAAAGCCATCAACGTAGCTGCTGCCGCCCTCCTTCTAGCAGATCACCCTGTTCTCTCCGTCAACGGCAATGTTGCGGCTCTTTGTCCAATGGAGCTTGTTAAGCTGTCCAAGGCTTCAGACGCTAAACTGGAGGTTAATCTCTTTCACAAGCTCCCTGGAAGAGAGGCGGCTATAGAGAGAGCGCTGAGAGAGGCCGGGGCGGAGGAGGTGCTAGGCATCGGGGACGCCGCGTCGGCCCAAATAGACGAGGTCTTCAGCGAAAGGCGGAGGGTGGACCCCAACGGAATACTCACTGCCGACATCGTGTTCGTCCCCCTTGAGGACGGTGACCGGACTGGGGGGCTCGTCAAGATGGGTAAGAAGGTCATCACGGTGGACCTGAACCCCCTCTCCAGGACGGCCCAGTTCGCGTCCATAACCATCGTCGACAATGTTGTGAGGGCGATGCCTTTACTAGTGTCTCAGGTGGAGCGCCTGAGAAAAATGGACGATGCTCAGCTAGAGGATATCCTGTCTGGCTACAGTAACCGTGAGATTCTTTCGGAGTCCATGAGGATCATGAAAGAGAGGCTGGAGGCTCTCTCAGAGAAGGGAGTGTACATCAAGCCCCATGACTGACACGTTCCAGCGTGTCATATTACTCTACTCAGGGGGCATCGGCAGCTACTATGGCTCTCAGCTCTCCAAGACAGTCGACGTCCTGCTAGTCGGTATAAAGAGTCACGTCGACTCAGTCAACTCAGGTGGGCTGATGGTTAAGGATCTGGATCAAGGCTCTTATTACCTCAACGCCGTCGCCAATCTTGAGGCGGTCTCTGCGCGCGCAGGCCGTTTCAATAATTCAAGTTTAATGGGATAACTACCTCAAATCATCCTGAAGAAGATGAAACAGGTAGGTTCTCCCAAACAGTTATTCGAGAACCTGGATTTAACTCCTATCCACCCCATCCTCTGGACAGACCTCCACA
>CAZBUI010000019.1:0-19168 GCA_964495055.1 uncultured Candidatus Bathyarchaeia archaeon
CCACGCCGTGCTTCTCAAAGTAGTAGTTGCCAAGCAGCTCACCCGCCACCTTAGTGATGCCGTACATCGGCCTGGGCCTCAAGACCGTCTCCTGCGGAGTCAACACCCTCGGGGTCTCTGGCCCGAAAGCCGCGATGGAGCTCGGGTTAAAAACCCTGAGTCCAGCGTCCTTGGCCGCGTTGAGCACGTTCATCAGCCCAGCCACGTTGATCCTCCACGCCAGATCCGGCTTCTGCTCGCCGGTGGCGGAGAGAATGGTTGCCAGGTGATAGACGGTGTCTATCTCTTGTTCCTCGATCAGACGCCGCATCTCATCCTCGTCGAGGACGTCGAGGACCTCAAACGGGCCGTCCTGATCCACTTGGGGCTGCCTTATGTCCGTGGCGACCACGTTTTCCTTCCCGTACCGCTCGCGGAGCTTGGGCGCCAGCTCCGAGCCTATCTGTCCGAGGGCGCCCGTGATTAATATACGGCCGATTTGGTCTCCCATTGAACACTCTAAGATAGTCGTGCCATCAGATACTTATTTCCTTCCATCAAGTCTGACCCGGAAAATAGGGTTAATCGCCTCTTTTTTCTGAGACAAAGGCGGTCTGATCGAAAACCGTTAAAGGGTGATCAGCGTTCAATTCACTGAAGGTATTCACATGAGAGACCCGACATCTTTCCTTGATGAGGAGTACAACGAGCTTGTGGAGAAGGCCCTCGACTGGAGGCTCAAAGAGGTCCAGGGGCCCAGCGAGCCCTTGAGTGTGGTGGACGGCCGTGAGGTCATCATACTCTGCTCAAACAACTACCTGGGGCTCACCACCCACCCCAAACTGAAAAAGGCCGCGATCGACGCCGTGGAGGAGTACGGCGTGGGCTCGGGGGCGGTGAGAGCCATCTCTGGCACCATGGACCTGCACATGGAGCTGGAGAAGCGCCTCGCAAGGTTCAAGGGCGCGGAGGCGTCCCTGACGTACCCCACGGGCTTCATGGCCAACAGCGGCCTCATCCCCCAGCTCGTCGGGAGGGAGGATCTCATTGTCAGCGACGAGCTGAACCACGGCAGCATCATCGACGGCGTCAGGCTCTCCCGGGCCGACAGGGCCGTCTACAGGCACAACGACACCATGCACCTCGCGGAGGTCCTCGACGAGGCCGAGAAACACAGCCCCGAGTACAGGAGGATTCTCATCATCACCGACGGCGTGTTCAGCATGGACGGCGACATAGCCCCGCTGGACAAGGTGGCCCAGCTGGGCGCCGAGCACGGCGCCATGGTCTACGTGGACGACGCCCACGGCGAGGGCGTCCTCGGGGAGGGTGGCAGAGGAATCGTCAGCTACTTCGGCCTCACCCACAGAGAGGTCCATGTCGAGATGGGCACCTTCAGCAAGGCGTACGGCACCGTGGGCGGTCACATCTCAGGCAGCGACGGCCTCGCCAAGTTCGCGTGGAACAAGAGCCGCACATGGCTCCTCAGCAGCAGCCTCCCACCAGCCGTCGTCGCCGCCACCACCGCGGCCATCAACGTGCTTGAGACAGAGCCCCAGCACGTCAAGAACCTCTGGAGGAACACCGAGTACTTCAAGAAGGCTGTCCAGGACCTTGGCTTCGACACGGGCAACAGCCAGACCCCCATAATACCCATAATCGTCGGCGAGAGCCACAAGGCCAAGGCTCTGGCCGACAGGCTCTACCAGGACGGCGTCTTCGTGGTCCCTATAGTGTACCCCATGGTGGCCCAGGATCTGGCCCGGATCAGGGTCCAGATGCACGCAAAGCTCACCAGGGATCAGCTGGACTCGGTCATAGAGAAGATGGAAGCCATAGGCAGAGACCTAGACATTATCGCTTGACTCTTCCTCCGTCTGGAAGAACGCTGTGAGCGGCACCCTCTTCTTCTCCTTGAGGACGTCGGAGCACGTCTGCGGGGAAAGCTGCCTGTACTCGTAGCCGTAGGTCTTTAGCAGCGTCTCGGCTCCCCGGGCCAGCTCGGGGGCAACCAGTATGGCCCTCACCGGCCTGCCTTCGTCCAGGTCTATGACGTCCATGTACTTCTTGAGCTGGTTCACGGCGTCTCTGCCTGCTTTCACGCGTTTTATCTCCACTACGGTGAGCCTATTCTCCCTGTCGAGGCCCACGATGTCGATGAACCCGGGGTCAACCTGCATCTCCTTGGTGATGGGCCTGAACCCCACCTCCAGGATCTCGGGCCTGTACAGTATGGCCTCCTGCATGTCCTTCTCGGAGGCGTAGAGGCTGAACTCGCCGGCGTCCACGAGGTCGAGGACCGCGACCAGAGCCACGTCCGTGAAGGTGACCTCCATGGTCTCGTGCTCCTTGCGCCTGTAGACCCGGACCACCAGGCCGTCGTCCTTGACCCGGGTCCGGAACAGGGAGCCGGCTGGCTGCCAGTTCACCGGCGAGTAATCCTTGGGCCTGTGGACTAGCGCAGAGCCGTCGGGCTTGAATATGACCACGCGTTCCCCTGGCTCCAGCCTGCTGCTCGCCCTGCCCTCGTAGTCCACGCTACATCTGCCGGCTACTATGACGGTCCTGTGCCTAGAGACGCCTGTCTTGACGGCTTTCCCCGCCTCCCTTAGGGTGGGGTTCTCCAGCACTATCTGTCGTCTGGGGTGCTCCAATCTTCTAGCCTACGGGTGTCACTATGGTGGTCCACGGGGCGTTCAGCTTCTGGTCATAGACTTTCAGGTGATCGGTGGCGTAGCCCAGTAGGAACGTGTTGTGGCCGGGGTACAGCCTGTCGGGCTTGTAGGACACGAGCTTCTTTATGGAGGCTTTCCAGTCGTCGAGGCTGAACCCGGGGCCGTTGATGAAGCCCAGCCTGCCGTTGGCGCCGGCGATGTCGCCTGTGAAGACGCTTCTGCACCCCTCTTCCTCCATGAGGAGACACATGCAGCCGGGTGTGTGCCCGGGCGTGTGCATTACCTCTAGCATTACTTCGCCCACCTGGCAGGCGTCACCGTCCCTTAGCTTCTCGTCCACCTTGGACGCCTCAAACTCCAGGCCGCGCTCCAAGGCCATGTCGTAGAGCATCAGTTCTCCGCGTTTTTCGATGCTTTCCTTGTCGGCCTCGTGCGCGGCGATCCTGCAGCCAGTGCTCTCCTTTATGGTGTGGTTTCCTCCGACGTGGTCGAAGTGGCAGTGGGTGTTGAACGCCGTGGCTATGTCGCGGGGGTCGAACCCCATCTTCTCCACGTTCCCCAGGATTTTCTTCTCTCCGTTTCCTCCGCCGGTGTCCACTAGGGCCAGCTCGGTTCCCCCGTCTATGAGGTAGACGTTGCAGTCCCCCGGCGGCGAGTAGCCGAACCCGTTTCCCCCGACGAGGTAGACCCGTTCAGTTATCTTCATACAATCAAACACTGCATTACCTGCCGAGGTTTTATAAGGTTCCTCCTAACAGGCGCTTTCCTCGGGTGGCCAAGAAAATGGTGGGTTGCGTAGTTTACTCCTGGAAGGACTCTTTGAACCTTGCTTCCATCTTGGGGTAGTATTTCTCGTTGAACTCCTCAAGCCTCTCTGGGTGCGTGAGCTTCACGTGGAAGCGCACCCCGCCGGGGCTGGCGGATTTTCGGTTACAGTATGGACACTTGTACTCGGTTATCTGCGTGCTCAATGGGGGTATAACACCAGTTGGGTATTGTTCCATTCAGTATAATAGTTTTAAGTCAAACGTCTCTGGGATAGCTTGCACCCACTAGAAGCAGCTCCCTAGGACTCAGACGGCCATAATGTTCACAGCAGACGCGCATCTTTTTAATCACCTGACGATAGAGAATACAGAAATGAGCGTGAAGGACAACAAGGTCACATGGATTACGTGCCCCGACTGCGGATCGAAGATAGGGATAGTCATTTCCGTGGGGAAGAAGACAGCCCCCGTCGTGGTGCACGAGGAACCCGAGGCCGAGGAGTGGCCGCCCGAAGAAGTTGATTTCAAGGCAAGGCTTGAGGCGGCCGGCGTGGATCTGGCGCTCGTGGACGTCGAGCAGAGTGAAGGAACCTTGACGGTGAGTCCGAAGAAGTTCCTAGGCGATTTGTGGGGGCCCATAAACGACGCTATGAGGGAGCTGGGCGGCTCCTGGATCAGGAACGGCAGGAACAGCCGCTGGGAGATAACGCTCGAAGAACCTGAGGACTAGCCACCTGAAAGAATATCTTTAATCACTTCTTTTACCCATTTCCCTGTACCGGAGATCTTGCTCACCTTCTCAAGGTACTCCCTCCAGCTCAGCCCAAGGGCGCGCCTCCACCGTTGATAATACTCCTCTAGGCCGACGTAAGCGGCTTGATGCCTTTCACAGTAAACAGAGTCTCCCCCCCTTTCCCTGCCGCAGACTCTACAACCAGTCAAACGGGGCCCCTCCCCTCTAAGGCCACCGGCTATGGCTGCCCCTATCTCGCCCTCACTCTCCTTGAACTGGGCTAGTATGGGGCTGAGAGCCTCTTTGACGCCCTCTACAACGGCTTCAGGGCTCCTTTCGCCCACCTGTATCTCCTCCAAGGACGCCTCCAGCTCCTTGGTCATCTCAACGCTCAGTATGCTGGGGCAGTACTCCTCCAAGGTCTCCGCGATGCGTAGCCCCATATCGGTTGCCGTGATCCTTTTTCCTCTGATGTAGCCCCTCCTGTAGAGGGTGTCGATTATGTTCGCCCTCGTGGCTTTTGTTCCTATCTCGTGGCTCTCCATCTGCCTCAGCAGGCTGCTCGGGTTATACCTCTTGGGCGGCTTCTTATACCGTCTCCTCGTCGAGAACTTGGTGACAGGGATCACCATCCCCGGCTCGATCTCGGGCAGCACCGTCTCCTTGTCCTCTACTTAGGGCGCGTATGCGTCAAACCACCCTTTCCTCGTGGTCTTCACGCCCCTCATATAGAAGCTGTGGCCGTTTACGTCCACCTCTGTGTCGATTTTCTCTCTCATCGCCGGCTTTCCTAGACACGAGAGAAACCGCTTCACGATAAGATCATATATCCTTGCCTCGTCTTCCTTGAGCCGCCGGGGCTTGGTGCCTGTGAGGTGGATGGCGGGGTGGGCCGGGTCATCCTTTCCCCCCTGCCTCGGCTTCAAGGTCCTACTTTTCAAGAGCTCCTCGGCTTGCTTTGAGTAGGCCCGGTTTTCACCGAGTTGTTCGAGGATTCCTCTGAGATCCAGCGTCGGGGGCAGGCGTTGGCTACTTGTCCGCGGGTAGCTGATGTATGTCCCAAGGTACAGCTTCTCCGCCGCCCTGAGGGTGGCGGTGGGGCTCACCTTGAATACTCGGTACGCCTCCCTCTGAAGGTCCCCCAGATTGAACGGGGGAGGAGGGAGGACCCTTTCACTCCGCTTGTCAACGTCCACGACTTTCCCGTCTCTGCCCCTGCACTCGGAGGCCAGCTCCCTCGCGTTGACCTCCCGGTCCAGCCTCTTCTTCTCATACTCAAGAGGGATGGTCTCGTCGGAGACCATCGTCTCCGCGTACACCTCCCAGTATGGTACTGGGATATAGCCCCGGATAGCCACCTCCCTCTCCTTTACGAAGCTGAGCGTGGGTCCCTGCACTCTCCCGATGCTTAGGTTCTTCTTTTCGCCCGACGCCTTCCTCACGGACAGGGTCAGCGCCCTGCTCAGGTTTATGCCGAACAGCCAGTCCACCTCGTGCCTCGTCTTACCCGCGGCGATGACAGGGTAGTCCAGCGTCGGCTCCATGTTCTCCCAAGAAGCGGCGAGATCCCTGCGGGTTAGGGTGCTGTACAGCATCCTCCGGGAGTAGGCGAGGCTGTGATCGCCCACGGCGTACCGTAGGACGTTGTACGCGATCAGGCTTCCCTCCTGATCGTAGTCGCAGGCGCTCACGAACCGGTATACGCCTTTCGACAGCGTCGATATGGTCTCTATGTAAGCGTTCACCCGCGTGTTCGCCCTGTTGACTTGGCTCGCCGGCACCCACTTCATCTCGTAGACAGGGTAGGTCCACCCTCCCCCCGCCTGTGTCAACGCGTAGAGGTGGCCCAAAGCTGATACCACGAGCAGTTCACTTCCCCCTCGCTTCGCCGCGTAGTACTGGACGCTCCCGTTCCTCAAGGAAAGTGGCCGCCCATCGTCGTCCAGCGCATGCGCTATGTGTCTAGCAGAACTGGGTTTCTCGGTTATGACGAGGAAGCGTTCAGGCAATCTACTGTTTAGCGGGACACAGCCGGACATTAATCCTTTGGGTGAACCAAGGGCCGGGTGCACAACCTATTTCAGACTCCCAACACCAGTTCCTGTGATGCAGCCGTTCACAGCAGTCCATACGCAAAACGGCGTGGTTATCCCCATGAGGAGCGAGGCAGACAGCCTGTTCAACGACGGCTACGGCAGCCGAGATGGGGGCGAACCGCTGACCCTTGACCCATGTGAGACGCTGTACAACATAGACCGGGGAAAGATAGCCCTGGTGGACGAGGAGGCCAACGTGAAGCTCAGCTTCAAGGAGGCGCTGCGGCTGTTTACGGCGGAAGACCCGTCCATATGGACGAGATTCATAGTGTACAGGGACCTCAGGACGAGGGGGTTCGTAGCCAGAGAAGCAGATGGAGCCGCCGACTTCGTCGTCTATGAACGGGGCATGTACAGAAAACAGCCTCCAAGCTACCACGTGAGAATAATCTCCGAGGGGCGGCCCGAGAAGCTCGACTCCATATTAAGCGACCTGAAGAAGACTGAGGAAAGGGGCCGCGAGCTCAAGCTAGCCGTGGTGGACCGCCGCGGCGAGATAGTGTACTACGGGTTGTCCGAGAAAATCTTCTAAGTTTTAAGACGAGACGGCAGCTCATCCACCTTGACCTTCTCCTGGTCGCCGGTCTCCATGTCCCTCACGGTCACCGACGCCTCCGCGAGGTCCTTCTCGCCCACGATCACCACGGTGGGTATTCCCTTCTTGTCGGCGTATTCGAACTGTTTCCCGAGGCTGCGCCCCATGAGATCGACGATCGTGGACAAGCCCGCCCTCCGAAGCGCCTGGGTGATCTCTATGGCCTTCAGGACCACGTCCTCGTTGACCGGGGCGACATAGACGTCCGCGCCCAGAGACAGGCCCTTGAACGCCCCCTTCTCTTCAAGGACCATGGTAACCCTGTCCACGCCGAAGGAGATGCCCGTCGCGGGCGTGGGATCTCCGCCGAAGAGCTCCACTATCTCGTCGTACCTGCCGCCGCCCGCGAGGCTGCTGTACTCCTCGTACCCCTTGGCGAAGACCTCGAATATGGGCCCAGTGTAGTAGTCGAGGCCCCGGGCCAGGCTGAGATCGACCTCGATGTACTCCGCGAACCCGAACGCGTCGGCATACTTGATCAGGTCCTCCAGGGCCTCACAGCCTTTGACGCCCGCGGGGTACTCCTTCAGCATCATTTTAGCCGAACCGATGACCTCCAGCGGCTCACCCTTGAGGCCAATCAGGCCTAACAGCTTTATAGAAGCCTCCTCGTAGGGCGACACGCATCTGAGCTCCTCGATTACCCTGTCTCTGCCTATCTTCTTGATCTTGTCCACGGCGCGGATGGCGTCCAGGCTCTTTTCCGGAGGGATGCCCGCCAGCTCCACGATGGACCTGAGGACCCTCCTGTCGTTGAGGTAGATGGTGAAAGCCTCGAAGCCCAGCCTTCTGAACGCCTCCACGGCGGCGGATATCACCTCGGCGTCCGCGATGTTGCCCTCGACACCGAACACGTCCACGTCGGCCTGCAGGAACTCCCTGAAACGCGTCTCCGACGGCCTCTCGTACCTCCAGGTGGGGCCAATGATGTAGCGCTTGAACGGCATCTGCAGCTCGCGATGAGTCGCCACCACGCGCACCGTGCTGGCCGTGTGCTCGAAGCGCAACGCCAGCTCCCTGTCAGACTTGTCTTTGAAGGCGTACACCTGGTTCAGTATGTCCTCCCCGCTCTTGATCCTCAGCATATCCATGTACTCGAAGGCCGGCGTTTCCAGCGGCTCGTAGCCGTAGGACTCGTAGACCTCCCGCACCGTGTCCACCACCCAGTTCTTCTTCAACTGGTCCTCGGGGAGGTAATCTCTGGTTCCGCGTGGCGGCTGGAACATGGGGCTGATAAAGAGTGCACGGTATATGAAAATATTGCTACTCGGCCAGGCTGGTCTCCACTCGCTCCACGCCGCGGCCCGGGTTCCTGCGCCTCAGCCTGACCGTCCCCACCTCGCGCGTGTTTCTCACGTGGGTGCCCGCGCACAGCATCTCCACCGGCCCACAGCTCCAGTGACGCATGCCCTCATCGTCCACCTCGACCACGACGGGGTGGCCCTCGGCCAGGAACTCGTTCGTGTCTGACTCCACCTTCGCTAAAACCTCCGGGTCCAGGCGGCCCTCGTGGACATAGTCCGCCCGGTCCTTACGCTCATCAACGTAAGAACCCGTGCGCTCCATGTACCCGAAATGCTCCCAGAGAAAATACTCCATGATGTGGGACGCCGTATGAAGCCGCATGATCCTGCAACGCCGCCCCCAGTCGATCAAGCCATCGACCGCGTCGCCCACTTTGAAGCCCGGCGGCTCCTCCATGATATGAACAATGTCACCGCCATCGCCAACCTTGGTGTCAACAACACGCACACCCCCCAACCACCCTGTGTCCCCCGCCTGGCCGCCCGCCTCCGCGTAAAAAGCCGTCCGGTTCAGCACCACACCGCCGCCCCTGAAACCCACCACCGCCCCAGAGAACCTCTCCAGGTAAGGGTCATCGTCGTAAAGCCTCACAGTAGCCATGAATACAATACCTGCCGAGGCAGTGAAAAAGAGATCGAAAAAAAACAGATAAGACCAGCCACAGGATCGGAGGCTACCCGAAGGCCCCCCGCAGGAACGGGTACAGGTCCTCCACCTGCTCCTGAACCATAGTCTGGTAGTACTGATACAGTATGCTGACGGCAAGCAGGGCACCCATCCCCGAACCGAAAACCCCGAAGAACTCGCTGAACGCAGCCAGGCAACCCACAATGATGCCACCGATCACCGTTATGGTGGGGATGTATCTGTTAAGTAGCCGCTCCAGAGGCCTCTTGCTACGCCTGAAACCGGCGACCTGCATCCCAGACTGCAGAAGCTGCTCCGCCATCTGGTCTGCTCCCAGGCCGCCGATCTCCAGCCATGTGATGCTGAACAACACACAGAACCCGACGACGATGAGGAGGTAGATCAACGCCCTCACAGGGTCAGCCATCACCCTCCCAAGGCTACCCGGCGACGAGGTATAGTAGGCGAGTCCACCGATGGGTGTGACGCCGCTCTGCGTCTGGTTATACATGCCGAGCATGTTGAAGAAGAAGTTGCCATTGTCGCTGTTCCACCTGTTCCACGTGAACTGGCCGATGAGCTGGAAATTTGCGAACATGGCGTAAGCCAGTATCACCGGGATGTTGCTGACGTACAGTAGCTTGATCGGCATCCTGCTCCTGTAGCCTCTGTAGCTGCTGTGGCTAATGGGTATCTCAACCCTCATGCCCTCGATGTAGACAACGAACGCGAACACGGCGAGCGTAGTCAAGAACCCGATCATGTCAGGCGAGTTAGCCCTGTAGAACCAGTCCTGCATCGGCAACCCACGCATGACGCTCTGTATAAACGCGATTATGGCGCCGTAAGCCCTGCCCAAGGCGTCATAAGGCGACGGCGCTATGCTGAAGCTCATCCACCAGATGTTCTGGGTAATCCCCGCAACTATGAACAGGCTTATGCCGCTGCCGATTCCCCAGCCTTTCTGGACAAGCTCGTCCAGCATCATCAATATCAGACCAGCCGCCAGAAGCTGAACGAAAATGAGGATCGACTGCGTCCTAGTAAGGGACCCGTATACACCTCCAATGATGTAGAGGCCAGCCTGAACTAGCACCATGACGAACGAGAAGAACTTGCTCGCCGTGGTGAACAAACCCCTATCCTCCGGATCGGATCTGTCGAAGGAGATGATATCCGAGCCGGCGAGAAGCTGAATGATCAGACCAGCGGTGACTATCGGACCGATCCCAAGCTCCATCAACGTGCCACGGTTAGACGCGAAAATGATCCTCAACATAGCATAGGGATCAGAAGCGCCCTGTGTCTCGATCCCGTACAGAGGCGTCTCCGACATAACCAGATAAATGACTAGGGCGGCCAGAGTCCACATCAGCCGAGTGTTGAAGGCAACCTTCCTCTGAGGAGGCTTAACCTCAGGTATAAACGGCGATATCGGCTTGAACAGATCCAAGAACCGCAAGTCTATCGTCCCTCTACGGCTCTATGATAGAGCCGCCCGCTTCTTCAATCTTCTCTTGGGCATTCATGGTCGCATGAGAGACTTTGACGTTGAGTGGGACTTTCACGCTGCCCCTCCCGAGGAGCTTATCGATGCCTAGAGCCTCTAGGTCAAGCATGTTCCCGCCCTTCACCCCATAGTCTCCGATGATCTTCAACACAAGGTCTTCAAGCTCCCCAACGTTTATAGTCAGAGGCTTGGGCTTCTTCGCAGACGGCGGCACGAACCCAATGCTCTTATACCTTTCCCGCTCATACTTCACGGTCCTGATCCAGAAGTGTTTCCTTCCACCAGCCTTCCCTTTGCCGCCGCGGCCGCCAGCCTTCCTGTGCTGCCCCACCTGTCCCCAGCCCATGTACCTTGAACCTCTCTGCTTCCTGGTTTTACGCAACTTATGGGGCATCTCTAGCACATCCTCCTTGCCAGCTCGTTGATAGCTTCCCCTCTGTACCCCAGCTCGCCCTTGTTGCCGTATGGGCGCTTGACGCTCATCTTGAACCCCTTCTTTGGAGGGTGGAGCCTGAAGAACGGTTTAACTCCGTCTAGCTTGTTTAGGTCAAGCTCGCAGCTATGCAGCTTCTCAGCAAGCTGGCTGAACCCCTCGAACCCCAGCTCCTTTAGATGGTCTTCGCTTAGTTTGACGCATCCCGGGGCTTCGCCGCGTTTCTCGAGCATCATCTTTATCGTCTCCAGGTCCGGCTCGCCCCAAGTTATCCAGTCCTTGGCCCTTTGAAGCATCCCAGCATAGTCTGGCCTATCGTCTAGCAGCGTGGCGTAGTTGTTTCGATCTATCCTGAGCATCCTGAGGGTGTCCTCGACCCGCTGGGGGACGTTGATGGTTCCTCTGATCCTTATGGCTAGCAGGCTTTTCTTCTCCACAATCATCACGCCCAGTCTCTCGGGGTCATTATGCTCATGGTCTGTTTGAGCGCCTCAAAGGTGGCGAACGCGAAGCTGTTGGTGGTTGTGGTCTTTCCTACGCTCTTGCTCCAGCAGTCCTTGATGCCGGACATCTTCAGCACGGCCTTGGCGGTGTCACCGGCTACGATTCCCAGCCCCTGGGGGCCTGGAAGCAACGTGACCACGACGCTCCCAACCTTTCCCGTTACCTTGAATGGTAGTGTGTGTCCCTCGCCGCAGTCGCACTCCCAGCTGCCGCAGCCCATCCTTATGGGGTGCAGGTTAAGCTTTGCCAGCCTGATGCCCTTCTCGATGGCGTTCCTCACCCTCTGGGCCTTGCCCAGCCCTACACCGATGAGCCCGTTCTCGTTCCCAACGGCGACGAGGGCGGTGAACCTGCTTGTCTCGCCCGCGTCTGTCTGTTTCTGCACAAGGTTGATGTTGATCACATCGTCTTTGAGGTCAGGCACAAGGACGTCAACAATCTCCACTTCCCTTATCCTGTGGCCTTCCTCGAATATCTCGTATATCGAGGAGATCTGCCCCTCGTACACCTGTTTACCAAGCTGGGTCTTCGGCTCCCAGTAATCAAGCGGGTTGCCCCGTCTTCTACTCAATTTCGTTCTCCTCTATGCGTGCTTTGACCTCCTCGAAGTGGCCCGGCAAGGCCTCCGGTCTCAGTCCGCGACGGAGATAGACCGAGAACCGTCTCTCGTACTCGAGAGGGTCTTCCATCTGCTCAGCGTACTCAGCGATAATGCTACCATTTATCCTTTCAGGCGATGGAGTGATGTCACTGTCGCAGGGTATGTCTAGCCCTGCGTCTAATGCGCCTTTCACAACGGCGAACACCTTGTTCCCAGCCGTGGTCCTCTTTAGACCCATGTCTAGGATGGCGTGCTCCACGCCAGCAGCCTTAGCCTTCTTGCCTGCCAGCACCCCAATCAGGTAGGCCGCGGGGACGTTCTTGCCGCTGGCGTTCCAGCCGTAACTTTTCAGTTCATTGCTGCTGGCCTGCGTGACGACGTAATCTCCCTCTATCTCTGACCTGACCACCTGAACCAGTATGTTTTTCCCTGACACACGTACAACGAACCTTGGGCGGTCGGCTGTAGCCATCACCCGTCTGGCGGCGTAGTCTGTTTTCTTCTCTCGCCTACGCCTGTATGGTACGCGGTACCGCGGTCCTTTAGCCAAAGGTACGCCTCCTTAGACTGTTTTCGTTGATATACCGTTCGAGTTCAGCTACGCTCCTGAACTCACCGCCTTTCGCCTTCCGGTACAGGCTCCTGTATGTGCTAACGGTGATCATCCTACGCTCCCTCAGCTCAATGAGCCTCCTGCGTTGCGCCCTTATTCGGTTCATCCACCGCGTCTTCCGGGACACAACACTGTACTTTTTACCCTTCTTGGAGCCTGCGCCGATTCGTCTTCCCTTTTTCTTCTTTTTGGTTAGGACGCGCGTCCTTCCCCTGCTTTGGCTGTTCTCCGGGAGTGCCTTGATGGCTTTATCGTGGATGAGCCGCCTGATCTCCTCTCTGGTGATGGCCATACTTACCTCGTCTGCCTTCTCTGGATCTATCCAGACCCTGTTAACTCCGCAGTCAAGCACGTTGGCGGCCAGCTTTCTCTGGGTTCGCAGGTTCATCCCTAGTCGTCCTCCTCTTCCTCGTGGCTCCGGATCAGCTCGACGATCTCGGCCTTCCTAGCCTTGGATGGGACCTTGATCCTCATCTCCTCCGCGTAAGCAGTCAGCTCTTTCTTGGTCATGGCTTCTAGATCGATCTCGTCCATGTAGTCTTCTTCAATCAGCTCTTCCTCGTCCTCCGTTACGAGTTCCTCAAACTCGTCCAGAGGCGCTTCCACGCCAGGGTTGAGAACATGCACGTCAAGCTCTTCAGCTTTCTCTAGTATGGCTTCCCTCTTCCTGCCGCCCACGGAGCCCCCTATACGGACGACCTGCGTCTCAGCGTCCACATCTTCAACGTCTCCAGGGTTCCAAACCACGACCTCTTCTTTCCCGGTAGGGTGGAGTCCCCTCACGGCGGCTGGCCCCCGGTACCCTACCTTGACCGACTTAGGCCACCCTGACTCCTCGGTGCGCATCTTGTTGTCGATGCCCCTCGGCTTCCGCCACTGGTCCTTGATCCTCACGAACCTCCATGACTCGAATCGTTTGAAGTGGGGCCGCTTCTTGTTGATCCTCTTTCTCAGTTTCATTAATCTCTGTTTTTCTTCGCTCATGTGGCTCATTCCTTCTTGTAGACGTATATTCCGTCCAGGAACTTTCGGAGGTCCTTGTTACGGATGTGTGTAGCCTGCTGTATGTTGGCGGCTGTCTGGGCCACCTTCTCGATGTCGGGCCCCGTTACCAGTATGTCGTCTCCTTCGACGTGTATCTGCACGCCTTCAAGGATCTTGGCCTCACGGGCCTTCTGCTCACCCACGAAGTTGTTTATCACCAACCTGTTCCCACGCACCTGCATGTTCATAGGGAAGTGAATGAACACTATCTTTAGCCTGTAAGTGAAGCCCTCCGTCACGCCCTTGATCATGTTCTTCACGTGGCTCGTTATGGTGTTGACCAATGAGGCTTGTTTCTTCCTCGGGTTCTCCGCCCATACGCGGAACACACCGTCCTTGTATTCGAGGTTCAGCTTTGTGTGGCCGAAGTCTCTCTCTACCTTTCCGTTGGTGCCTGTGACTGCGACCTTATGCCCATCTAGGGTCAGGTCTATGTCTTCGGGTACCGTTACAGAGTTTTCTACAATCTGAACAGTCACATCATTCACCTTTAGTACATGTAGGCCAGTAGCACGCCGCCCACGTTCTCTTCCTTCGCCTGCGTGTGGTCCATGACGCCCTTAGGGGTGCTCAGTATCAAAATCCCAAGATTCCGGCTCGGCAGGTAGCGTTTCTCCCATTTCTCCATCTCGGATACCTTGGTCTTGAAACGCGGGGTCACTGCCCTGCACTTGTTTATCCTGCCGAAAAGCTGGACCCTGAGTTTTCCCTGCCTACCGTCGTCGATGAACTCTATCTCCCCCACGTATCCCTTACTCTGGATGAGGCGGAGCACTCTCCCGGCTAGCCCGGAGGCCGGTGTTATTATGCACTCGTTCTTCCGCCTCCCTTCGTGGGACATGATGGTGTTTAACGCGTTAACTAGGGGGTCCATGTTCTCACCTATACTTCTTGAAGCCCATCTTCTCCGCAACCTCGCGGAAGCACTGGCGGCAGAGGTTTATGCCGTAGCGTCTGATGAGGCCGTCACGTGTGCCGCATCTGACGCAGCCACGGCTTCCCTTACCGTATTTTCTTTCCTTGGGCTCGATTTGATTACTCATTGATCTTGACCTACCTTGCCCCCGTATTTTTCTGCTATGAAAGCCATAGACTCCTCCGGGGTCACTTTGTGGGCGCTGCCCACCTTAGACTTTGCTCTCTTCCTTCTGCTTATCCTGTAGCCTGGCCTCTCCACAGTGACGTTTACGTCCATCCCAGTTATACCGAGGTTAGGATCATACCTGGTGCCTGGAAGGTCGATGTGCTCCCTGATGCCGAAAGCGAAGTTCCCGTTGTCGTCGAAGCTGGTGGGCTTCACTCTTCCTCCGATGGCCCTGAAGGCTTTCTGCAGGAACGAATCCGCTTTCTCGTCACGCAGCGTTACGAGGCACGCCATGGGCTCCCGTCTTCTTATATCCCACTGCCTTATGGTCTGCTTGGCTACGCGCTGGCACGGCTCCTGTCCTGTGATCTGTCTCAGGATGGTCATAGCGTTGTCGAGGGGTTCACCAGATGCTCCTACTGATATGTTTACGACGACTTTACCGATCTTCAACTGCTTCATGGGGTTCTCCGGCATCATTCTTCACCAGCCTGCAACGCTATCACTGGCTCTTTTGAGCCTACCACGAACACATATCTGGCGAGGGTTCTGACGTCTTCTCCTTCAGGTGTTCTGATGGTGCACGTCTTTTTCCAGCCAGGCTCGGGGCCGAGACCTATGATCATCCCTTGGGCGCCTTGGCTTCTGCCCCCGGTTACTATGCTCTGTTGCATCTCCTTGAACTCGATGTGGTCCTCTATGTCCTTCTCCGGCACGCTTATTTTCAGGACGTCGTTTACCTTGTAGTTATCCTCTTCAGCGGATACAACCTTGTTGCAGCCGTCGTGGAGATTCAGCTGGATCTTTCCGCCCGGTTGGGTCTTCTTGCCTGTGATCTTGACCAGCTTGTGTTTGGCGTCGTCTTCGGTAATGGGTAGAAACTTGAGCTTTCTTCCGTGGTCGGGGAGGACTCTGAAGAACTCTTTTGAGTCTGGTACGCTGATTACGTCCATAAGGCCGATGGGGTACCTCTTGTTGACCCTTGACTTTCCGTCGATGAATATCTTCCTTTGTAAGACAATGGTCTTAGCTTCTTTAGCCGACTTTGCATACTTCAGCTCGTCCCTGAGAACGACGCCCACTGGTATCGACGTTTTTAGCGAGTGTGGTCCCGGACTCGTCCGCATGATCCATTTACCGCTCTTACGCCTTATGGACCAGAAACTAGGACTCGGGAGTCTCTTGAGATGCCTTGAGGGCCCCTTCTTTCCCACGTCTATTCCTCCTCTGTGCTGAAGCTTCTGCACTCCAGCATTTCCCTCCTCCAAGAGTCGTCAAGGTTGAGCCTGGTAATCATGACGTTCTCGGCCCTTATCGGAATCTGAACCGTGGACCCATCCTGCCGCGTCCTAGTTACGCCCTCGATGTATATCTTCAAATCCTTTGTGTTCACTCTTAGAACTCTGCCCTCGGCGAGCTTCCTGTCGCCCTTGGTGATGCTGACCGTGTCGTCTGCGATGACCGGCATCGATCTTGTGCCGTACTCGGCTCTAAGGTTAGGTGACAGCGGCGCTGAGATGTATTTCCGTTTCTTGTGGTTTGGCGCATTGTACATGTTGCGCCTAGCAGTCGATGGTTTCCTCGATCCCTTCTTCACCTATACCACCATCCTCGCTATGTTACCCAGCCGCGGCCAGCGGTTCACTGCCTCCCTGGCTACAGGACCCTTGATGTCAGAGCCTCTCAGGGTTCCTTCCGGCGTCAGTATGACAGCCGCGTTGTCCTCGAACTGGACTCTTGTGCCGTCGGTTCTCTGGTACAGTCGTTTCTGCCTGACGACCACCGCGTTGAAAAGCTGCTTCCTCATCTCTGGGGAGCCTTCGCGGCACGAGACGATGATGAGGTCACCCACCCCAACGTTTGGTAGCCTTCTCTTTCTACCCTTGTATCCCACCATCTGGATGACCCTGAGGCGTCTGGCGCCTGTGTTGTCGGCGCAGTTTATCATACTGCCTATGGTGAGGCCACCTGACACCTTCCGCCTCGGCAGTATCCTTCTCTTAATTCTCTTCGACATGCGGCTACGCCTCCTTCAAAACCTCAACGACAACGAAGCTCTTGGTCTTGCTCAGGGGCCGGCACTCGGCTATCCTCACCGTGTCGCCCACCTTCACCGGGATGCAGGGCGTGCTGTGAGCCGTTATCCTGCTCCTCATCCTCGCGTATCGATCGTACTTGTTATAGAATTTTGTGTATGACATCTGGACCACGACGGATTTCTGCATCCTTGTGCTCACCACTTTACCCTCTAGCACCCTTCCCCTGACCGCCAAGGTGCCGTGGAATGGGCAGTCTACCTCGTCGCACTCCAGCTCCGGTTTCTTAAGTGTTATCAATCTACGTCTCGCCTTACCATCTTCGTTTAATCCTTCTTTTAACCCGGTCCTCGGGTCTACCCAATATGACCCAGCCCTCTACTTCGACGATTTCATCGTTTAGCCTGAACTTGAAAACAGCGTTTTTCTTTATTATCCGCTTTCTGCCTCCGTCATCGATGACCAAGGTGTTCATGGTCTCGTCTATCACAGTTCCCCGGGTGTTAATGTTGCATGGGTTGGTGTCACGGAGAACCTCGGCCTCCAGCCCTACGAGTTCGTGGCGGGTAACGTTGTAGGGGGTAGGGAGGACCAAGTCACTGACCCCCCTCGTTCATTACTGTCAGGATTCTCGCTATGGTCTTCTTCAGGGCCTTTACTCTTCCTGGGTTATCCACTGATCCTCCTGCTTTGATCATGGTCCTGATTTTTATGAGCTCGGTCCTGAGCTCCTGGACTCTCTCCTGCCTTTCCTCGTCGTCCATGTCACGTATCTCTTCCATGCGAAGAATAGGCATCTTTACTCATCCTCTTTCTCGGGCTCTTCTTTCGAGTCTCCCGTTTTTTTCTCTGCTGGCGCCTCAACAGCGGAGACCTCGGCGGCCTCGGGCTCCACCTCTGGTTCTTCTTCCCCTATAGAATCCACTTTCGCCTCTTCGACAGGCGCCTCGTCAGCGGCTGGTTGTTTCTCCACATCAGCCTCTTGTTTTGGCTCATCGGTTTCAGGGGCTACCGGCTGCTCAGCCTCAGGCTGAACCTCCTCTTCATGTGTCTCCGGCTCATTGGGTATCGGTGGCTCGTACTCTATCTCAGGGAGATCGTCGAGTTTCACCTTGTCAGGAAATATCGCTTCCGGCGGCACAATGTTCACCGTTACGCCTATGACGCCTCTCTTCATCTTAACATGTATAGTCGCAGTGCGCACATTCCTCAAGGCAGGGTCTCCCGACTTCGGCACGTAGCCCTCGACGACCTTCTCGAACCTTGACCTAGCGCTCCTAAGCGGCCCCTTGAGAATAACCTCACACCCTATAGCTCCGCTGTCAATGATTCTGCGAAGGCTCCAGAAGATAGCCCTTCTGTAGTGAACACCGCGTTCAAGCGCGTTCGCTATACGTGAAGCCATGATCTGAGGGTTCAGCTCAGGAACCTCGACCTCCACCACTGTTATCTGGGGGTTAGGTAGCCCCAGTTCATCCTCTAGGCGCGCCGAAGCCGCCTTTATGGCCCTCCCCCTCTTACCGATTACCCGCCCCGGCCTCATGGCGAAGAGGTTTATCTGCGCACCCAACGGGGTATTTGTTAGCGTTATGCCGCCGTAGCCCGCCTGCTCGTATTCATCAAGTAGGAGTTCGTCGACTTTTACGCGCTCGATGCTGTCTTGAATAATTCGTTTTACGACCGACATTAGTACTCCTCAACTGCTACCTCGATATGGGTCATATGTTTGAAATACGGTGAGGCGCTTCCGAAGGCCCTCGGGATGTATTTTCTGATGACTCTCCCTCGGTGGGCGGCCATATGGATTATTCGTAGCCTGTCTGCGTACAGCCCCTTGAACTCGGCATTGGCTTCCACTGATTCAAGTATCTTCAGTATCTCCCGCGCCGTCTTCTCCGGGAACCTGCCGGCGTCGTGTCCCTGTAGCTCCTTCCTGTGAGGAACCTTCCCGCGGTACCTGTAGTACGGCACCGGCTTCTCCAGTGCTATGACGTCTTCGAGATAGTTCTTCGCGTCTTCTAGCTTCATCCCTTTGAGGTGGTGACAGATCTCCCTAGCTACCTTAGGTTTTACCCGTAGATCTCTGCCGCTGGCTAACGCCGTCCTGTCTGGGTCCAGCCCTTGCACTGAGTATTTCCAGTTTGGCATATACGCACCGTTCGCCTATTCTGAATCGAGGCTTGATATAAAAAGGTTCATGTAATTAAACATATCCCCGATAACCGTCTGATTCTACAACTTGGTTTAAAAACATTGATGTGCATTAAAGAAAATGTGCATAATAAAGGTAACAAGGTGATATATTGTGATGTTGGGGCTACTTCAGCGGTATGTACATACTGCTACGAGACGCCCCTATTCCTGGACGGCCGTGGCGGACCCGTGTCATGCTTATGGCGTACTCTCCTAGGTAGTGTCCTATCATCTTCTCCGTGATGTTGATCTCTTTGAACTCTTTCCCGGTGTATACTTGGATGGTCCTACCGATCATCTCTGGCAGTATTATCATATCCCTCGCGTGTGTACGTAGAGGCTTGTCCGATTCCCTGCGCAACTTCTCCAATAT
>CAZBUI010000020.1:0-18661 GCA_964495055.1 uncultured Candidatus Bathyarchaeia archaeon
GGCCATAGGCATGGCCAAGCGCACCCTCTACGAGTATCTGCCTGTTCTCCTGGAGGAGGGCGCCGTCAAGGTGACCCGAAAAATAGGGAGGGCCGAACTCTACGCGCTGAATGGGGACTCCCCCATAGCGCAGTGCTTCCTCAAGGTGGAGGGTGAGCTCACCCGGCCCGAGGAAGGTCTCCCGGAGGAGGAGCTCACGGCGCCCCAGCATTGACAACCTTTCTAGGCTGCTTTATCTCGTATTTCATCTCGGTACACATCCACTGTATACTTGGATTTTTACTGTGCAACGCGGCCCACCGCGCCGTCACTCAGCCCGTGACAGTTTGTATGCGTCTACGGCGGCGAACAACGCGAAAACTAGGCCCACCACCATCACCTGGTCGTAGCTCAGGTAGAGGCTGGCTACGCCGCCGACCACGACCGTCGCCCCCAGTATGGCGAGCCCCCTCCTCCACCTGCCCAGGTACAGGTGGCCGAGCCCGGTGACCAGCAGCGACAGCAACACGGCGACCCACGTCTCCTTGACGGGCCTCCGCCGCACCCCATCGAGGAGGGGTTGCGGCTCCCCGCAGGCGGGGCAGTACGCCTCGTCGTAGGGTATCATGGTCCCGCAGTGGGGGCAGAACTTGGTGCGCTCCTCTGACATACGGCTACAGGATATCGGAGTCGTCCCTGTTGATATAGTATATCACTTCTCGGACGATCCTGTAGAGGAAGTAGACGCTAGGTATTATGGCCACTAGATAAGCAAATACCTGGACCGTGCTGACGGACTCGCTCATCTCTTTCACACCCTCATGTCCTCAGCCTTTTTAAAACGTTATGATTAATATGGTTTCAGCTTGTTCAACCGCTCCACGCGCCGCTTCAGCGTGTTGGAGCTAACGAGGGTGTCAGTCGTCGTCCGGCTGGTCGGTCCTGTACACCGCGTATACGGGGTAGTGGTCTGACACGTTCTCGGTGAGCTTCTGGTTTAGGCCGTAGGCTGCGTCGAAGTAGAAGACCCCGCGGGAGCCGGCCACGTACTCGCCGTGGTAGGTGCCGTTCAGTAGCACTATGCGGTCGTAGGTCCAGTCGGTCTTGGTCATGGTGTCGAAGCCGTTCTCGATCACCCAGTGGTAGCCTCCAGCCTTGAGGGGGCTGGGCCCGTCCTCGTCGAAGTAGCCGCCGTCGGCGTTGAAGTCGCCCATGACGACGACGTCGGCCTCGCCCGGGTTTGACGCGAGCAGGCCGGCGACCACGACGGTGAGGTTGCCGATCTCGTTTTCGGCGTCATCGGGCTTGGTGTGGATGCCCACAAGTGTGAAGTCGAAGCCGCCCGACCTGAACGAGGCCACGAAGGGCTCCCTCTCGAAGACGTCGCCGGTGTCGTTGTAGACGTGGGCCGAGCCCTCAAGGTACTCCACTGTCTCGGTGTCCCAGTAATAGGCGTATGACTCCTTGCTGGTGGACCTGCCCAGCCTCTCGCTCTCGACGTAGGCGTAGCTGGCGCCCCCGCCGTTGATGAGGTCGAGGTACTCGGGGGCCGTCTCGCCGCTGCTGTCCCTTATCTCCTGGACCAGCATGACGTCGAACTCCCTCGCCACGTCCACGAGGACGTCCATGACCTCCGGCTTGCCCCTCTTGGTCCTGCCGAAGACCTGGATGTTGAAAGCCGCCACCTTTATGACCGTCTCCGGCGTAGGCTCCTGCCCGCCGTCGGCCCCGCCGTCGCCATTGGTCTGGTCGAGGAACGGGTCCAGGAAGCCCTGCTGAACCGAGAACAAAGCGGCGGCGAGGATGAGGACAGCCGCCACGACCAGGGGCCTGCTCTTCCGTGACAACTACTTCTTCTCCATCTGGTCCAGCTCCAGCTTCCTGAAGATGCTGCGTAGCTGCCTCCTCATGCTGGTTCTGTCCGTGCTCAGCCCCACGCTGTCCGCGAAGTCCTGCGTCGTCCGGACCATCTTGGTGCGGCCGTGCTTCTTCCTGGTGATGAGCCCCATCTCCTCAAGCTGCTTGAGGTGGCTGTACGCGTGGCTGCCCCTGGCCTCCGCCACCTCCCTCTGCTCCACCGGCTGATAGTACGCGATGTAGGAGAGCGTCCGCAGCGGCCCCGCGGTGAGCAGGGGCTTCATGCTGTACTTGCTGGCGGGCTTGGTGTAGTCCGACTTGAGCTGGAGGACCACCTTCTCCCTGGGCAGCCGTATTATCTCCAGGGCCGTGGGCTCGGCCCCGTAGACCTCGCTCAGCTTGTCCACCAGCCTCGAAGCCTCCAGCTCGTCCTCCAGCTTGAGCAGGGTGACTATGTTTGTGAGGCTCAGGGGCCGCCCCGCCGCGTACAGCAGCGCCTCCAGCTCCGCCAGCTTGGTGTCTTGGGCTACCAGGCTTTCTCCCCCAGACATATGGATTGGATTGGCTCTTAAAAGCTTAGATACGCCGGGGCGGCGATGTCCGTACGGTAGTGCAGCCTACCCTTGATGCTCCCCACGTCCATGTAGACCCGCTCCCGGGCTTCCTGGACCGTTCTGCCTCTGCCCAGGAGGGCGACGGAGCGGCTGCCGGTGGTCTTTACGACGCCGTGGTCGTCGTAGACCGACGCGTAGTACAGCTCGCTGTGCCCGGTCTCCCCGACTTCTATGGGCTGGTCCCGGAGGGGATTCACTGGGTAGCCCTCGGGGGTTATATAGACGCACACGGTGGCTTCCCCTGCGAACCTGGTCTCGGGGAGGCTTCCCTCGGCGACACCGAACCCCACCTCGGTGAGGGGAGTCTCCAGGAGCGCCAGCACGTTGATGGCCTCGGGGTCCCCGAACCGGGAGTTGTACTCGACCAGGTAGACGCCCTTCTCGGTGTTCATGAAGCCGCCGTACAGGACGCCCCGGTAGGGACCCGCGTCGCCGGCCACGGCGTCCACCGTCCTCTCCATGATCTCGACGCCCTTCTCCACGACCGCCGGGGACAGGTCAGGCATGCCGTGGTCGGGGCAGCTGAAGCTCCCCATGCTGCCGGTGTTGGGCCCCCTGTCCCCGTCGTAGGCCCTCTTGAAGTCCCGGACCAGGGGCATCACCTCGACTCGTCTACCGTCGGTGAACGCCTGCAGGGTGAACTCCCGGCCCACGAGCTTCTCCTCCAGTACCACGAGCCCGTCCATCTTCAATCTCTCCAGCGCGTAACCCCGGGCCTCCTCGACAGTTTTCAGGTGGTCGCCGGTCACCTTGACGCCTTTGCCGCCGGTGAGCACGTCAGGCTTCACGGCGACCTCTCTGTGGTCCTTCATGAAAGCGTCTACGTCCTCGGCGGCTCTGCACACCATGAACTCGGGGTTCCCGGGGATGCCGTGCCTCTGCATAACCTCCCGTGTGTGCGCCTTGCTCCACTCAAGCTTGGCCAGGGCTCTACGGGGGCCGACGACCGGCATGCCCAGCTCCCAGAGCCTGTCCGAGACGCCCGTGGCGAGGGGGGCCTCGGGCCCAACGAAGGCCAGGTCCACATCTTTGAACCTCCCGTACTCAGCCGGGTCGTCTATGTCGAAGACCTCGACCCTCTCGGAGAGAGCGGCTATTCCCGGGTTCAGGCGGGACATGGCCGCGACCAGCTCCAGGTCTTCCTGGGCCAGCTTCTTGGCTATGGCGTGTTCACGGGCTCCGTGGCCTACGACGAGGACCTTCATGGGTTTCACGACGAAGAATATCCGCGGCTGGAAATATAAGCTGGGCCGTCTCGGGTTTAGGCGAAGAAGGAAAGTTGATTTGAACCTGAAACAATACCCCCCCAGCGGTTTCACCGTTTTCTCGCTTGCAGACCCCGAGAACATGGAGCAGGCGTCCCTATCATTAATATCTTGTTTGAGTTAATCTTCCGTGTTGGAAGGCGAGTGCATTGGCGCGCAGACTGGAGATTGACGACCTTACCAAGTTCAACATGCTCAGTAGCCCCGAGCTGAGCCCCGACTCCTCCAAGCTGGCCTTCGTGGTAACGAAGCCGGAGGACGACCGCTACTCCACGACGATATGGGTCGTAGACAGCGGCAACGGCTACCCCATAAGGTTCTACGGCGAGGGAAACCCGGCGAACCCCCGGTGGAGCCCCAACGGCCAGCAGCTCCTGTTCACCAGCCGACGCGGCATGGATGAGGACGAGAAGGGGACGGGGCTCTGGGTCACCCAGGTATGGGGAGGGGAGCCGAGGCTCATAACGAAGGTCGGGGGAGGCGCGTCCAGCCCCGAGTGGAACATGTACGGCACCAAGGTCTACTTCCTCTCCTACGTAGGCGAGGAGGACCCCGAGGTTAGGATCATCGACAGGATACCCATCTGGTACAACGCCGAGGGCTGGACCTACTACCGGACCAAGCAGCTCCACGTCGTGGACGTCAACAGCGGCATAGTGACCCAGCTCACCCACGGCGACGAGGATGTCCAGTGCTACGCCCCCGGCAACCTGGGCGGCAAGGTGGCGTACGCCAAGTCCTCTAACCCTCTGCGGCCCAGCGAGTCGGACCTCATCGTCTACGATATAGCCACCAGGAAGCACGAGCGGGTCCTTTGCGGCTACTCCCTCTCAGCCCTGTGCTGGTCGGTGGACGACAGCCAGATCGCCGTGCTGGGCCACAGAGGTAGCCACGGCTACCCCACCCACTGGGGTGTCCACGTCCTGGACCTGAAGACGGCCGAGGCGGCCGACCTCACCGAGAGCCTAGACCGGGGCTGCAGCCGCCGCCATTACTACGACCTGAGGAGCCCCCACACGGGGCTGCCGGCGCCGGTCTGGGAGGGCCCCATGATCTACTTCCCGGTCTCGGACAGCAGCCGTTTCGGCGTATACAGGGTCCAGGCGGAGCAGGGCCACATCGACCCTGTGGTCTCCGGGGACTTCAGCGTCGAGGAGTTCAGCGTAAGCAAGGGGAAGATAGCCTATACACGGGTTCGGACAGACCAGCCCACTGAGATGTGGATACACGACGAGAAGGAGGCCCGGCTCACCCGGTTCAACGACCACCTCCTCGCCAACGTGGAGCTCGCCAAGGCGGAGCGGTTCGAGTTCACCCAGAAGGACGGCACCGTCGTCGAGGGGTGGGTGCTCAAGCCCCACGGCTGGAGGAAGGGGCGGAAGTACCCCGCCATCGTGGACATCCACGGCGGCCCCCGAAGCAAGTTCGGCGACTCCATGATGTTCGAGCACCAGCTATACGCCGCCGAGGGCTACGCCGTCATCTACATAAACATCAGGGGCAGCGACGGCTACGACCAGAGGTTCTGCGACATCCGCGGCGAGTGGGGCATATGGGACTACGAGGACCTCAAGAAAGGCGTCGAGCACGCGCTGAAAGAGTTCAAGTGGATAGACTCCGAACGACTAGGCGTCACGGGGTTAAGCTACGGCGGCTACATGACCAACTGGGTCATCACCCACACAGACATGTTCAAGGCCGCCGTGAGCCAGAACAGCATAAGCAGCTGGACCGCGTTCTTCGGCACCAGCGACATAGGGTTCCACTTCGCCCCCGAGCAGATAGGCGGCAGCCCCTGGAGCAACCTGGACGTCTACGTGGACAAGTCCCCCATAACCTACGCGGCGGACGTGAACACCCCCGTGCTCTTCGTCCACAGCTGGAACGACTACCGCTGCTGGGTGGACCAGAGCATAGAGTTCTACACGGCCCTCAAGTACTTGGGCAAGGAGACGAAGCTTGCCTTGTTCATGGAGGGGGAGCACAGCTTCAGGTCCACGGCTAGGCCGAGCATAAGAAAGAAAAGGTTGAGGGTCATGCTGGAATGGTTCGACGCGCAACTCAAGTCTTAGACTCTTTCTCCACGGTCTTCCTCCTCCGCTCCTCCTGAAGCTCCCTCAGCTTCAGTATGTCGGGGTGAAGCCACTCCCTCTCTATGGTCATGTCGGTGGAGTAGTCTAGGCTGGACCTCGTGGGGCCATAAACGGGCGCCTCTGCGAGGGGGCCGTCTATCTTGAACTCGCCGAACTTCTCGGTGGGCGTCGGCCTCGTGGCTTTGTTCGGGTACGTGTGGTCCTGGTCTCCCGCTTTTTCTCCTCTGAGTATGATCCAAGCCGCGGGGACACCGATGAACGCCGTGAAGACCATCAATATGAACCTGAATATGCCGTCGAAGGCGGGAGAGAATATTATGGCGAGCGCCAACACGATGTAGGCGACCCCCACTGCTTTAACGTTCACCTCAACGTCAGGGATGAACCTGGAGGCGCTCATACCCCGGGCACCACCCAAAACATGTCCGCGTCAGCTTCTCCAGCTTCATCTCAGAGCCCCGGTATCATGGATGAGAATATGCGGTGCGCCAGCTCGCTGGGAGGCAGCTTCAGGTCCTCGGGGGACAGGTGCACGTCCCTCTCCTCCGCTTCGGCCGCCAGCCTGTCCCTGCACCGGTCCACCCACCTGCACCGACCGCAGTTGGGTTGCTGGTAGTGCCAGGTCTGGACACCGTTCCTCGGCGAGAAGGTGACGATGACCCGGTTCCCTGTGGAGGGGCTGTACCCGAGGAGCACCCCCTTCGAGGCGTCCACGTACCCTGCCTCCACCATGTTGGCTTCCGCGGCGTGCATGAGGGCCCGCTCCACCTTCTCAAGCACTACGCCCTCCGCGTCATAGACCGCCTACCGGGTGACTCCCAGCATCCGCCCTATCTCTGCCTTGCTCAGACCCTTGAGCCTGAGGCTCCATATCTCCAACTGCCTGTCGGTGAGGTACGCCATGGGAAGCATTCCATGAAAACAAAAACAGAGTAAAGCATAAAAACTTTACGGAGCACGTGAACGCCTAAAAACAGTCACGCGAATTATACGTCGTGACCACCAAGGGCGTTTACTGCCTCTGCATCATCGTAAGGGAAGAGATAACGGTCGAGGTGGGCGCCCTCGGCGCCATAGGCTTCCCCGAGGGCGAGTACGTCTACGTGGGCTCGGCCCTCAACGGCATGGAGCCCCGCGTAGAGAGACACCTGCATACAAGCACGGGAGAACACGACGTAACCCACTGGCACATAGACTACCTCCTGCGGGAGCCCGCCGCCTCCATCCAGAAGGTGTACGTCTTGGAGACCGAGGAACGGCTGGAGTGCACCATAGCAACTAAGGTCGCCGAGCACGGAGAGCCTGTCAAAGGCTTCGGCTGCAGCGACTGCAGATGCGTGAGCCACCTCTACAAAGTTCAGGGCTTCGGGTTTCTGGAAAAAACTGTGATGAGGAGGCTCAGAGGTCCTCCTCGGCTTCCCTGATCAACGGGATGGCCAGCTCGGAGAACGTGACGCCCGCGCCCCACGCCTGAAGCGCGGCGGCCTGTATCTCTTTCTTCGTGATACCGGCCTTGAGCGCCTCCCCGACGAAGTGGCGGAGCGCCACGGGGTCGCGGGTCACGCTGTAGATGCCTATCCTGATGAGCAGCGCCGTCCTCTGGTCCAGGACGCCTTCGACGTTGATCTCCTCGCTCATCTTCATCCACGCCTCGGCGACGCCGGGGGTCTCCTCGCTGAACACCTGCCAAACGTTCTTGGCTGTCATGCGTTAACTGTTCACCGTAAGAACGATTTCAAGTCTTCGCGGAGAATTAAACAAAAAACAAAAGATTATTCAATGTATTTAGGATTGTCGTAAAGTAGATTAGTGGGTAGGGCTGCTGTATATTGGACAGCGGCCGCCTATGCGCTGAGGAGAAACCGGGGATGGGGAACGAGTTCGTCCGCGACGTAGACACCATAATAGCAGCGATGAGAGACGAGCTCAGCGACGAGGAGTACGACAAGATGCTTGGTCTGCGGGACGACCTCGTCGAGATGAACGCCCGGAACGTGGTCAAGATCAACCACAGCGCCCTGGAGCTCGTCGCCGCCATGTACCTCGTCCAGGACGGCTTCGACGTCGAGATAGAGTACAACCTCAACGGCATCAGCACCGACGTCTACGCCAAGAAGGGCTACGGCAGCCTCATAGTGGAGGTTGAGACCGGGTTCGTGCCCCCCGACCACGCACTGGACCCCATGAACTACCTCAGGGCCCGGGTCTCCAGCAAGATAACCAGGTACAGCAGCTACGCCAACAAGTTCGTCCTGGCGAGTCCGCCCCACTACATCATGCAGATACCCGGCAGCCTCACCAAGCCCCCCCGGTTCAGGACCGACGAGGAGGTGGCCCACATAAAGACGCTGTGCGACATGTACTACACCAGCCCCCCGGTGACCCTGGAGGAGATAAGGAACGCCCGCATCCACAGCATATACGTCGTGGACGTTGAGAAGACCGGGGTCAAGGAGTGGGACATCCACGAGTACATGGGCAAGGCGGCCCTTTGGAGCGTGTAGGAAGGTTTAAAAAAGAAGTCCGGGGAGTAGGGGGAGTGCTCTAGATGGAAGTGTCCAGCAGTTTTCTCTTCGCCGGTCTGGCCCTCGTCGCCGTGGGCGTCTACCTGGTTTACCTCAGCCTCAGGGCGGGGCCGGGGGAGGTGGACGGCGAGGCGGTGGGCGTAATCCTCATAGGCCCCATACCCATCATAGTTGGGGGAGGCAGGAAATGGATAATAGCCGCCCTCGCAGTGATAGCGGTGATAATGCTGTACATGGCCTCGAAACAAGTAAGTTCCAACTTGATCGGGTGGTGACCAAGGCATGACTAGGAGATGCGCCGTGTGCGGCGATGAGGGGGCCGACATCCTATGCGGGAAATGTAAACGGTTCGTGTGTGAGGACTGCTACGACGACGAAGCCGGCGCGTGTGTGAAGTGCATGGACGCCTCGAGGGCACGGCGCGGCGCCCCCGTCAGGTCTTCCCTGCTGGTGGCCGGGTTCGGCCTGATCATGGTGGGGCTCATGGTGGCGGCCTACGCTGTTACGCCTCCAGACTCGACCATCGTATTCTTCCCCTTCTTCATGTATAGCGCCGGCGGGGCCGCGTCCTTCGTCTTGGGCCTGGCTTTCTTCTCGTTGTTCATGGCCTCGACGCTGCTGCCGGTCTACCTGGCTTTGAGGCGCGGCGGCCAGGCTGTGTGGGACGAGGAGACATACACCCTGCAGGAGGGCACTCCGCTGGGCAGCTTCTACGAGACTATCGAGTACATGATAACCACCGAGATACCCGCGGGTCTGGAGGGCAGCATCTACATAGAGGAGGGAGAGGGGAGGCTTAGGCTCCTCAGCTCCCGGGACAGCGGCTATGTGAGGGTCTACGACCTGCCGCCCAACTGCCTAGTGGACGACTTGGAGTCGGACTACGAGGGTAGCTACCTCCTCCTTCGGGTGAGGCTCAGGAAGCTCCACTAGCAACAAATATAACCCGCTACACTTCTCCTTTCACGATCCCCGGTGCCACAGATAATAGGACTCGGAGACCACGCGGACGCCTTGGCTGGGGTGGCCCTCGTCGTCGGCGAGGGGCTCTGCAGCAACATTTACGTCGTCGGCAGGGAGCACGCTACGGTCATAGACACGGGCGTCGGCAACGCCGTGAACCCGGTTTGGCCCCAGCTCAGAGAGCTGGGGGTAGAGCCCACCAACGTCGAAAACGTGGTGCTTACCCACGCCCACCACGACCACGCCATGGGCGTGTTCATCATACTCCAGAGGGCGGACCCCCGGGTCTACGTCCACGAGGAGGACACCAGGTACATCGCGTCGCGCCTCGGCGACAACCTGGTCACGATCCGGGAGGGCGACGTCATCGAGACGGAGCTGTGGCCACTCACGGTTCTCTGGACGCCGGGCCACACGCGGGGTAGCATGTGCCTCTACAACCGGGAGCACAGGATTCTGTTCAGCGGCGACACGGTCTTCCCGGACGGGTACTACGGGAGGACCGACGGCGAGAGCGGGAGCCAGGAGGCCATGGGGGACTCGCTGAGGAAGCTGGATCGGCTCGACGTCGAGCACCTTCTCCCGGGGCACGGCTCACCGGTGCTTGGGGACGGGAACAGGCACATAGAGATGGCCCTCCGCAGCACCGCGCGGTGGGGCTGACCCCCAAGCCGCGTACACGAGGCCGGACGGCGGCTCCTCACCCCCTGGACGCATTAAACGTCTTAAGCAACCGTGACGCCTCTTTAAGGCGATAAAGTTGGTCGAGAAGAACCTAGACTTCAGGAGCGACACGGTGACGCTTCCGACGCCGGAGATGAGGGAGGCGTCCTACAGGGCCAAGCTGGGGGACGACGTCTATGGAGACGACCCCACCGTAAACGAGCTGGAGGCGCTGGGCGCCGAGATGCTTGGCAAGGAGGCGGGGCTATTCGTCACCAGCGGCACCCAAGGCAACGCCGTCTCCATCCTCGCCCACACCCAGAGGGGCGACGAGATAATACTCGAGGAGAGGAGCCACATCTACGTCAACGAGGTGGGCGGCCTCGCCGTCATGGGGAGCCTCATGGCCCGCACCATCAAAGGCGATAAGGGCTGGATGCACCCTGACGACATAAGGGCCGCCATCAGGGCCGACAACATCCACTACCCCCGCACCAGCCTCGTCTGCGTCGAGAACACCCACAACACGGCCGGCGGCATAGCCCTCACCCCCAAGCAGATGAAGAGCAACTGGGACGTGGCCAAGGAGAACGACTTGGGCCTCCACCTGGACGGAGCCCGTATATTCAACGCCTCGGTGGCGCTGGGCGTGGACGTGAAGGAGCTGGCCCAGTACGCGGACACCATCCAGATTTGCCTCAGCAAGGGCCTCTCGGCCCCCATAGGGTCCATAGTGGTGGGTCCCCACGACCTCGTGGAAAAGGCCCGTAAATACAGGAAGATGCTGGGCGGAGGAATGCGGCAGGCAGGCATCATAGCGGCCCCCGGCATAATAGCCCTCACCAAGATGGTGGACAGGCTCGCCGAGGACCACAGGAACGCCAAGACCCTCGCCAGGGGCCTGGAGAGGCTGGGCATCAAGGTGCTCAACGACGTCCAGACCAACCTAGTCTACGTGGACTTCAGCCCCATAGGCTGGACGGCCGAGGACTGGAACGCGGCCTGCGCCAAGATCGGGTGGAAGAGCCGGGGCAGGGGCACCACCACCAGGCTGGTCACCCACTACGGCATCGAGGAAGAGGACATTCTGTCCTTCCTCGAGGAGATGGGCAGGATCATAGGCTAGCCTCCCAACCCTTTTTTACCCTACACACATCATCTATTGTCCATGGTCGTATTACCCGCAGAAGAGCTCAGGGAGCTGGGCGTCGAGATATTCACGGCCCAGGGCGCCTCGAAGGACCGCGCCCGTTTCCTCGCTGAGACCCTCGTGGAGGCGAACCTGACCGGCCACGACAGCCACGGCGTCCAGTACTACGTCATCTACAGCAGCCGCATCGAGGAAGGCCACATAAAGGTCGGCGAGGAGCCCGTCGTCGTCAAGGAGTCCCCGTCCTCGGCGCTCATCGACGGCAGATGGACATTCGGGCAGGTGACCGCGATGAAGGTCGCGGAGACCGCCGTGCTGAAGGCCCGGGAGCACATGGTGGCGGCAGTCGGCGCCTACAACTGCAACCACATAGGCCGCATAGGGTACTACACGGAGTGGGCGGCCAAACACGACGTCATAGCAAACTTCTACGTGAACGTGGGGCACCCCGCCGTCTCGGTCCACAACGGGCTGGGCAAGACGTTCGGCACGAACCCCTTCAGCGTCTCCGTCCCCACGGGCTCGGAGACGCCTTTCCTCGTCGACTACGCGACCAGCGTGGTGGCGGCAGGTAAGGTGGCCGTCGCCAGGGCTAGGAAGAGCAGGATACCGCGGTACTGGGCTAGGGACAGGTACGGCAGGGTCACGGACGATCCCAACGCCACGCTGGAGGGCGGATGGCTGCTACCCTTCGGCGAGTACAAGGGCCAGGGTCTCCAGATGGCCTGCGAGCTGCTGGGGGCCGTCTTGACGGGGTCACAGACGGGGCTCTCGGGGGCTTCCACGCCTCCCTCACCAAACGGCGTGTTCATGGTGGCCGTTAACCCCGAGGCATTCGTGGGGCTCGACGAGTTCAAGAGGGGCGCCGCCGAGATGGTTGAACAAGTGAAGGCCATCCCCGCCGTCGCCGGCGAGCGGGTGATGGTCCCCGGCGAGCCCGAGAAGATGTCCAGGGAGAGGCGCCTCAGGGAGGGCGTCCCGGTGCCGGACTCGACGTGGGAAGGGATCAGGGCCCTCTGCGGCCGCCTGGGCGTCGAGGTAAAGTAAATACGTGTCCCCCCTCAAGGTTTCGGTATGGCTGTCGGGTTCCCAGTGGAGGAGGTGACCGAGGGGTGGGCGAGGGTGCTCGTGCCCAGGCTGGACGGATCCACTGGGGTGCCAGAGCAGCGGCTGAGAAGCATGGCGCCCGTCTTCTACAACCCCGTGATGAAGACCAACAGGGACACCGCGGTGCTGGTGCTCCGCGCCCACCAGCGGCTCGTGGGCCGTGGGGTCGCCGCTTGTGAGCCCATGGCCGGAAGCGGCGTCAGGGGCATAAGGCTCGCCCTGGAGGCGGAGGGCGTCGAGAGGGTCGTGATGGGTGACCTGAGCCCCACCGCAGTCCGCCTCGGGGAGCTCAACGCCGAGAGGAACGGCGTCTCCGACAGGGTGGGCTTCAGGCTCCTAGACGCCAACCTTCTGCTCGCCCTCCACTGCTACCCCGGGGGCAGGTTCGACTACGTGGATGTGGACCCCTACGGGTCCCCGGCCCCTTTCATGGACACCGCCGTGCGGTCGGTGAACAACAAGGGTGTCGCGGCCTTCACGGCGACGGACATGGCGCCGCTCTGCGGCGTGAACCCCAAGGCCTGCCTGAGGAAGTACGGGGCGGCGCCGCTAGCGGGCAGCTTCTGCCACGAGACGGCCGTGCGGCTGGTCACCGGAGCCGTCGTGAGGACCGCAGCCGTCCACGAGAGGGCGGCGACGCCCCTGTTCAGCTGCTACTCGGACCACTACGTCAGGGTCTACTGCATGCTCGACAGAGGGAAGCGGCGGGCCGACGCCCAGCTCGCCCAGATGGGGTACATCAAGCTCTGCCCGGAGTGCCTCCACAGGGAGGCTTCGATGGACAGCAGGGCGGAGCCGTGCCCCCTATGCGGCTCAACGACGAGGGTCGGGGGGCCACTGTGGCTGGGGGATCAGTCAGACCCCGCGTACCTTTCCCGCATGCTGGAGGACTCGACGCTTGGCTATCTGGCGGGCTCGAAGGCCGTGAAGCTGGTTCGAATGGCGGCGGACGAGCGCGGGTACCCGCCCTGGTTCTACGACATCGACAGCGTCTGCTCACAGCTGGGTGTGAGGTCCATGGCAACGGAGGATGCCCTGACCCGGATCAGGGAGGCCGGGTTCAGGGTGTCCAGGTCTCACTACGGGGACAGAGCTATAAAGACGGACGCGTCCATGGTCGAGCTGAAAAAGGTTTTGGGTGGCTAGTCCACCTTGAAGAAGCTCTTGGCTGGGGCGTTGCAGATTGGGCACCTGTCGGGTGGGCTTCCCTCCACGGTGTTGCCGCAGACCTTGCAGACGCAGTAGTCCGCCTTAGGCAGGTCGCCTCCCTCCTTCAGGCTCTTTGCCGCGGCCTCGTAGAGTCCCGCGTGTATCTCCTCGACCTTGTTGGCCACGTTGAAGCTCCACGACGCCGTGTTCTCTTTCTCCGCGGCGGCGGTCTCTATGAACTCGGGGTACATCTTCTCGAACTCGTAGGTCTCGCCCCCGATGGCCTCCTGGAGGTTCTCCTCCGTGGACTTTATGCCGCCCATGATCCTTAGATGGTTGTGGGCGTGCACGGTCTCGGCTGCGGAGGCCGCCCTGAACAGCCTGGCTATCTGGGGGTAGCCCTCCTCGTCGGCCTTCTTGGCGAAGGCCAAGTACTTGCGGTTTGCCTCGCTCTCGCCCGCGAACGCCGCCTTCAGGTTCTCTTTAGTCTTGCTCATACAGGTGGTTTGGGAACGGCTTTTAATAAATAAGTAACGGAGATTCAGTCCTATCTGTACATCTCAACGGTTTTATGAGGCGGGTTTACGGTTGTGGTCGGGCAACCTTCATTAACGCCCACATGTTATTGCCCGTGGAAATGAGCAGGTGGATGCACGAACGCAGGGGCGATCACTACCATCAACGCGCCAAGGAGGAGGGCTACAGGAGCCGCGCCTCGTACAAGCTCAAGCAGATACAGAACCGGTTCGGCGTCTTCGACGGAGCCAAGTACGTGCTGGACCTAGGGGCGGCCCCCGGCGGCTGGCTTCAGGTGGCCGCCGAGCACGTGGCAGAGGACGGGCTGGTCGTCGGCGTGGACCTGGACGAGATCATGCCCCTGGGGCTGCCCAACGTGGTGACCCTGGTGGGGGACATGAGGGACCCCGAGGTCCAGGAGGAGGTCATGAGCCTCTTCGACGACAAGGCCGACGTGGTGCTCAGCGACATGGCCCCGAACGTCATAGGCGACTGGGGCGTGGACCAGTACAGGCAGATCGACCTGGCCCGGATAGCGCTACGCGTGGCGGACAGGCTGCTCAAGCCGGACGGCTGGTTCGTGGTCAAGATATTCCAGGGCGGCGAACACCAGCGATACATCAAGGAAGTCAAGGCCATGTTCGAGTATGTCAAGAATTACAAGCCCAGGGCCTCCCGTAAGCAGAGCGCAGAGCGGTACATCGCCGCCAGGGGCCTCAGGCCCGGCAGGGAGCTGCCTCGGGTGCGGAGGGGCCTGGAAGAGGAGGAGGACGAGGGCCCGCTACCCGGGGACCAGCTCCTTCAGGACCCTGGCTATTAGCGCGTTGCTCTGGATCACGGGCTTGCCGGTGGCCTCGACCACCTTCTCCTTGAGCCACGTTGGGAACCCGAAGCAGTTTAAGAAGATCAAGTCCAGGTCCTGTTCACTGAGCCGCTTCAGGAGGCCTTCAACGTCGTCGGCCTCGTACGGCGAGACCGAGTCGGCGTACACCTCGACGCCGGGCCGCCCGAACTCCTTCTCCGCATAAGCTATCTGCTCGGCTGTGGGGAAGACCACCCCCAGCCTGCCCGCCTTGAGGGCCCCTTCTACGACGCCTCTCAGCACCTCGCTGGGGGTGACGACGAGGCCCCTGCTCTTGAACTGGGGGAACTTGCCGGTGCACATGACCACGGTGAGCCTGACGCCCTGGGCCTCGATCCTGTCAAGCTGCCTCTGCATCAGGGGGACCACGTACTTCTTGGTGATCTTGATCTCGGTGCCGTCCCGCATCCGGCTCACCAGGATGTAGTGCTCGGGGTTGAGGTCGATCCTGTTTACGTCTTCCAGGGTGTGGTCGTCCAGCGCGCCCGCCTCAACTATCTCGTAGCCCTCGCCCAGTATCTCCATGAGCCCGGGGACGATGTCGTCCCTGGGGCTCTGGCCGATGGTGAGCATACCTATCTTCTTCATGGCTTGGAGAACGTCTCCACGCCCTATATGGTTTGGGGGTTAGTCGTGGAAGGGTGTGGGATCACCTGTGGATGAGTTCATGGCGTTGAGGGCGACGACCTTGTTTTTCTTATAGGTGGTTACCTACTGTAAGCGTTTTTCCAAGCGTCGAGTTAATGTATTTTAGCTCTTTTCTCCCTTATTGATGATATTGCATTTGAGTCGCTGTCACACCATCTGATTAACTAAACTCGCATACATGCATTGGAACATGATAGTTCCATGTAACTAGAAACACGGCCCTATGACCAATATTTTTTTTCGGTAATACCAAGATACCTGATACAGCTCATCAGGCCTGCGGTTAAAAGAATAATCTACTCCATCCTGACGCCGAAGTGGAGCACCCCGAGCCCCAGATACATCACTATGAAGCTCACCGTGAAGATCGGGAGCAGCCCAAACGCGTCCGCGATGTACGCCGCCGCCACCGGCGCCACAACGCTCACCAAGCTGCTCGGCAGGAAGCTGATGGCGAACCCCATCCCCATCTGCCGCGGCGGGCTCAGCTTCGCCGTGAGGGAAGCCGTGGCGGGCATCCCCAGTATGCCGCAGAAACGGTACAGCAGGTACAGCGCCATGAAGGGCAGCACCCCCTCCGTGAAGAACGCCGCGATGTAGAAAAGGTAGCTCGTGCCCAGCGCAACCACGGCCCACCGCTTGTCCCCGAACCGGCCCGCCATGTAGCCGCCGATGGGCGAGGCTATCAGCCCCAGCACGCTGCTGGCGCTGAACATGATACCCAAGTCCGTGATGCTCCACCCCCGGACGTCCGCCAGGTAGATGCTCAGGAACGTCCCGATCATCATCAGGGCGAACTGGCGGACCCCCTTCGCCGAGAGGTACATAAGGAAGTCGCGGTTCAGCAGGGTCTCCATCTCGCCCTCCACGGGCTCCGTGCTGTCTTCTTGGCCCGCCCCCTTCATGTCGCTTACGAAGAGAGTCAACACCACCCCCAATGCTATGAGGGGCACCCAAAACAGGTAGACGTGCCTCCACTGGAACTCGAACCAGCCCATGAGCACCGTGATGCTCAGGGGCCCCAGCGCCACCCCGAAAGTCCCCCCCGCGTTGAGGAACCCCATGGCCTTGCTCCTGTCAGAGGCGTCCACCATGCGAGCCGTGTAGCTGTGGCTGGGTGGGTGATAGACCGTGCTCGTGAGCGTCATGAGCACGAGCCCGACGATGTACATGGCCGGGTTCACTGTGAACCCCGCGATCAACGCCCCCGCCGCCGCCATCCCGACGCTGAGCGCCACCAGCCTCTTCGCCCCGTACCTGTCGCTCATCCACCCCACCGGCAGCGTGAACAAAACGGAGACCAGGCTCGGGATGGCGCTTATCAGCCCTATCTCCATGTTGCTGAGCACGAACTCCTCCCGCACCTCCACGATCATGGTGCCCCTCATGTTCCCAGCCGCGTGGATCAGCGCGTGGGTCGCCACCATGGCCAGCAGCGCGAAGCTGAACAGGCCGCGTCTATTATCCGTCAAAGAAATCACAGACAATAAAAGCTGTTCCCATATAAGGGTTCAGACCGGCCACCGGTATCTTGGTGGCTATATCTATGTGTCCAACAGGTTTAAATCCAGCCCGAATTAAGGGGTCAGCCATGCAAGACCTGAAGATAGTGTGCAAGGAGATAAGGGGGCACTGCGACACCATGGAGGTGGGCGACTACTTCATCGTCCGCGGCGGAAAACTCAGCATACCCGAGGGGACCTTCTGCTACTGGGCCCTCAACGCCATACTGCCGTTGCTCCCCGCCAAGCAGAGGAAGCTGGACGAGCCCGACGACTGGATGCCTCGGACGTGGCACGTGGAGTGCCCCGACCCCGCGGGTCAGGTGATAATGGAGATACAACCCATACCCAACGAGTAGAACCCAAACAAACGCCAAGAACCGAGACACCAAAAGAACAGCTTCGCATACTTGCCTGAACCCATACGCCCAACGTTTTTATCCCGTCGCACAGATACAAGAGAAATGGACCGCATCCGGGGCGTATTCTTCGACCTGCACGGCACTCTGCTGGTCTCAGACGACGTGGACGCCGCGTGGGAGCGCTGGGTACGGGCGCTCCACCGCGAGATGACTGCGAGGGGCGCCGCCGTGACCCTGGACGGCTTCAAGAAGCACCTGGAGACCCTGTTCAACGCCCCCGAACCCGAGTACAGCGAGCCCGGTATGACCCTGTTCATGAGGCGAGTAAAGGCGCTGGGCCACAGCCTCGGCGTGGAGATACCCTCAGAAGAGGTCCGGCCCCTCGTGGACTCCATAATCAGGGTGTGGCATGAAGGCATGTACCTCGACCACGACGCCGTAGAGGTCTTAGAGGTCCTCAGGAAACGCTACAAGGTGGGGCTGGTGACCAACTGGGAGCACGCCCCCCGGCTACACGAACTCCTCGCCGAGCTGGGCATAAAGGGCCTGTTCGACGCCGTCGTGGTCTCCGACGAGCACGGGGCCGCCAAGCCCGACCCCGCGATATTCCACGAGGCCCTGAGCCGTACCGGCGTCGCCCCAGCCGAGGCGGTCTACGTCGGAGACATGGACGTGGATGTGGTGGGCTCCGTCAACGCCGGGATGCATCCCGTCCTCATAAAGCGAAGCGACCAAGGAAACTGGGCCTCCTACAGCTACGACGAAGGCACCGCCGTCAGCCCCGACGGCGTGACACATATCTCCCGTCTCTCAGAGCTTCTAGAAATCCTCGGGGCAGAGTAAAGCTTCAATACGTGTCTCCACCCATGGATAACAGCTTGATGCCGGACAGAGTAAGGGTAAGCGTCGGAACGGCCAGCGTGCTCGGCCTCCTGAAGTACAGGCTAGCGGTGCCACCCACCACCGCCTACCTCATGACCTACACTGAGGGAAGCTGCCTCGCCAACTGCAGCTTCTGCTCCCAGGCCAGGGACCACCACGCCGACAAGGACAGGCTCTCCCGGGTCGAGTGGCCCGACTACCCTCTAGACAGGGTCATCGAGGGCTTCAGGGACCCCGCGCTGCCAGTCCTCGAACGCGTCTGCGTGCAGGTCATAAACTACCCCGGCTTCCTCGACGACACCGTCAGCCTCGTGAGGCTAATGAGAGAAGAGACGGGGTTGCCCGTATCGGTGGACACCTGCCCCGTGGACCGGGAGTCCCTAGTCAGGCTCCATGAAGCCGGCGCCGAGATGGTGAGCATACCCCTCGACGGCGCCACACAGGAGATATTCGACAAGATTAAGGGGGCCGGCGTCAAGGGACCCTACCGCTGGGAGAATCACATGGAGTCCCTGGAGGCGGCG
>CAZBUI010000021.1:0-18648 GCA_964495055.1 uncultured Candidatus Bathyarchaeia archaeon
GTCTCTGCGCATCCCCAGAATCCTAGTTATTTTTCGGAGTGGCTCATATGAGTCTCGATATTAAATGTTGCTCTCTAGAGATCCATTCCACAAACCTGTATTTTTATTTTTGAAAGATAATGGGTCGTTTTTTCGCTGATCGAGGCGGTCACTGTACCAGTTTCTTCATGAACTCCATGTACTCTTTCCTATTTATGGTAGGCTTGAATCCGTTTATTACCTGTTTTGCTTCTTTCGCGTCATCGGCGAGTAGGTCCACAACGGAGACGGCCAGCGCCTTGGCGGGCCAGATGTACTGTTTCACTGGATCCACGACCTTGAGGTCTCTGCTGTGGCCTGCGCCCTCGGTGCCGGCCATGCCTATGCTTGTGGTGGGCATTATGCAGCTGAAGTCGCCCAAGTCGGTGCTGCCGGTGCTGTGCTCCCTGTGCTTTATCTCGTCTTCGCCGACGAGTTCGGTGCACGAGGCGATGACCACCTTCTCCAGGTTGGGATCCCGGGTGTAGGGCATATAGCCGGGGTGGTCGATTATCTCGACCTCGGCCCCCACGGCTATGGCGCCGGCCCGGAGGGCGTTGTTCACCTTCCTGTTGGCGTCCTGGATGGCTTCCACGGTCTTGCCGCGTACGTAGCTCTCTATCCTGACGTCGGCGGGCACGTTGTTGACTATCTCTCCTCCCTTGGTTATGATGGGGTGGACTCTGATGGTGTCCTCGTCGCGGAAAGTCTCCCTGTTGGCGTGTATGCCCATGAGGCCCAGGATTGCGGCGTTCAATGCGTTGATCCCCTTCTCCGGGGCGCCGCCGGCGTGGCTCTCCCTCCCGGTGTAGCGGACAAGCTTGCCGATGAAGCCGTTGTTGCTGCCGCCGACGCCTATGAGCTCCTCCTGGTCCATGGCGCTGTGGCTGCCCAAGACGATGTCGATGTCGTCCATGGCGCCCAGCCTGATGAACTCCTGTTTGCCGCCGAAGAACTCCAGCTTGCCTTCCTCGCGGAGCCTGTTCCTGTAGTCGATCTCTATGTACTCTTCGGCCGGCACCGTGACCATGACGATCTCGCCGCCCAGATGCTCCTTGACGGTGTCGAGGCCGTAGCCTGCGCCCAGCATGGCGGCCATCTGGCTGTGATGGCCGCAGGCGTGGACGTTCCCTGTGGCCGGGTGGGCCTCGGGGTGCACCGGGATGTGGAGGGCGTCGAGCTCGCCCACAATGCCGACGGACGGCCTTGAGCCGTCGCCCTTGAGATAGGCTTTGCTGCCCGTTATGGCTATGCCTTCCTCGTAGCGCCAGCCCGCCGCCTCGTACTTCTTCTCCGTGAGCTCGGCAGTCTTATACTCTTTGAACCCGAGCTCCGGGTAATCCCATATCGCCTTCGCGTACTCGATGATCTCGTCCGCCCTGCGGTCTATCTCCTTCAGCACCTTCTTCTTTAGGGTCGTCTTATCCATGGGTATCGTCTATTTTACTGACTCACGGCTATATAATACATAAGCCAGGACCGCGGCTGTCCATGGCGTTTTACTTATACTTTTACCCTCTTCTGGACCATCCGATGCATCTTGTCACCTAGGTAGCCGCCGAACACGGCCCCCGAGACGAAGGCTAGGACGTACATCAACGTGAAAACCTCCAACGGGAACCCCAGCCTCAGGAAAAACTGGAGGTAGGCGACGTTGCTGGCGGCCGACAGGCCACAGCCGATGCACAGCCCTGTCCTTGAGTCGTACCCGAACACGGTGGCGGCCGCGTCTAGGACCAGGCCCTGGACGCCGCTCATGATTATCACCGAGAAGCCGTGGAAGCTGAAGAGGATCGCCTCGACCAGCCCCTTCACCGTCGCCGTGGCGGCCGCGGCGCCTCTTCTCCTCACCAGCATCATGGCTAGAGCCACGGGGAAGACGTGGACGCCAGCGAGGATCTGGCCTGTACCCAGCGGGATCGCCGGGAACGTCTTCAGGTAGTTGCCCAGGTACCCCACGGGCACGCTCATGACGGCCCCTAGGGCGCTGAACACCACGATGACGGCTATCTCCCTTGTCTCGAACCTCAAATCATACCACTTCAGTATAGACGCTGATAATATTATCCTCCCATACGCCACGGCGGGCAATCTGATTCTCCCAGAACCAATATTTACAAGCATCGTTTACAATGGTTGAATAATTAGAGGCGCGCGCATTGAAGCTACTAGAGTACCAGGCGAAGGAATACTTCAGGAAGCACGGGATACCGACGCCCCAGGGCAGGATGGTCACCACACCAGGGGAAGCCAGAGAATACGCGGAGGCGCTCGGAAAACCGGTTGTGGTCAAGGCTCAGTTGCCCGTCGGCGGGAGAGGCAAGGCGGGGGCAGTCAAGTTCGCGGACACCCCGGGAGAGGCTGCGGAGGCGGCTGAGGCGCTTCTGGGAATGAAGATAAAGGGACTCACCGTGGAGAAGCTCTACGTCGAGGAGAAGCTCAGCATAGTCAACGAGATATACCTCGGGGTGACGGTGGACCGCCGCAACAAGTCTTACGTGGTGCTCGCCTCCGGCGAGGGGGGTATGGATATAGAGGAGGTCGCCGCCGAGGCCCCGGACAGGATCGTGCGGCACTTGGTGGACCCGGTGCGTGGGCTGAGGAGCTATCACGCCAGGCTCGTCGCGAAGAGGCTGGGGTACGGGGGCAGTAAGATGCTCAGTCTCGCTGCGATGGTGGAGCGCCTGTACGGGCTGGCGCTGGAGATGGACGCCGAGCTCACCGAGATTAACCCGTTGGCTGAGGTGGAGGACGGGTTCACGGCGGCGGACGCTAGGCTCAACGTGGACAACAACGCATTGTTCAGGCACGAGGAGCTCGGGGAGAGGCTGCTTGAGAGCTACCGTGGGGAGCTGACGGAGAGGGAAATGGAGGCCAGGTCCCTGGGCCTGACCTACGTGGAGCTAGACGGCGACATAGGGGTCATCGGGAACGGTGCGGGCCTCACCATGGCGACGCTGGACACCGTCATGCTCCACGGCGGCAGAGCGGCCAACTTCCTGGACCTTGGGGGAGGCGCCACCCCTGAGCGGATAGGCGAGGCCGCCGAGTTCGTGCTCAGGGACGAGAGGACCAAGGCCCTGCTGGTGAACGTGCTGGGCGGCATCACCCGGTGCGACAACATAGCCGAGGGTGTCGTTGAGGCCCGGAGGAAGGTGGCCGCCGAGAAGCCGGTGGTGGTGCGCATGATGGGCACGAAGGAGGAGGAGGGCAGGAGGATACTCAAGGAGGCGGGGATAGAGACCTTGGACTCCATGGAGGAGGCGGCGGAGCTGGCGGTGAAGCTGGCGGAGGTGAAATAGTTGCCGCGTTTCATAGACAAGGACACCAGGGTCCTGGTGCAGGGCATAACGGGCAACCAGGGATCCTTCCACACCCGCCTCATGAAAGAGTACGGCACCAAAGTCGTGGCGGGAACGGTGCCGGGCCGCGGCGGCCAGACCGTCGAGGGGGTCCCCGTCTACGACACCGTGGCGGAGGCGAAGGACAGCCATGGCGTGGACGCCAGCATAGTGTTCGTGCCGGCGCCCTACGCGCTGGACGCGGCGCTTGAGAGTGTAGAGGCGGGCCTCGACCCCGTGGTGGTCATCACCGAGGGTATGCCCGTTAGGGACAGCGTCGAGCTCATGGCCATGGCCAGGCTGATCAGCACCACCATAGTGGGTCCCAACTCTCCGGGCCTCATCAAAGCCGGAGAATGCAAGATGGGGATAATGCCGGCCCAGGTGTTCAAGAGGGGCGGGGTCGGGGTCATCAGCCGCAGCGGCACCCTGTTCTACGAGGTTGCCGCCCACATCACACGGGTGGGCCTCGGGCAGAGCACCTGCGTGGGCATAGGAGGGGACCCGGTCGTTGGCCTTGACTTCATGGACGTGCTCCGCTGGTTCGAGGATGACTCCGAGACCGAGGCTGTTGCCCTTATTGGGGAGATCGGGGGGGACGCCGAGGAACGCGCCGCTCACTACATCGGAGACGGTAGCTTTACCAAGCCGGTGGCCGCATATATTGCTGGCAGGACCGCCGTCCCCGGTAAGAGGATGGGTCATGCAGGCGCTATCATTCAGGAAGCCTCGGGGACGGCTGAGAGCAAGATGAACGCACTGAGGGACGCCGGCGTGGCGGTGGGGGAGCTGCCGGGACAAGTCGCTGAGGCCCTGAAGAGGCTGCTCTAGTCTTCATATAAAATATTTATCAGCTGATCGAGCATCCTGCAGGTCAGCCCCCAGACGACGTCGTCCCCTATCATGTATATGGGGGAGTCGAAACCCTTCACCGTGGCCCGCGACCTCAGTTTTCTGAGATCGCCTACGGGCGTCCACATGTACTTCGTTAGCTCGTAGTTCAGCGTGATGGGCGGGTCTCCCTCGAAGAGGTAGACCACGGGTTGCACCCTGAAGGTTCGTCTCACCCAAGAGGTCAGAGGCTCCATATACCCGAGGGGCTCCAGCGGCTTCAGGTCGATGCCCGTCTCCTCCATGACCTCCCTGACGGCGGTGTCCAGCACCCCCTCGTCCAGCGCCGCCTTCTTGCCGCCGGGGAACGCCATGTCACCGCTCCAGGGGTCCCCGTCCACCTCGGCTCTCTTGACGATGAACACCTCCAGGTCCCCGCCGGCGGGCCTGATGAGTATGGCCACCGATGCGTCCGAGTCCTCGTCGGGGCTTTTTAGCAGCCTTCCGGTGAGCTTTCTAAGCTGGTCGGTGGGATGCAACGATTCTCCTTCAGAATGGTATAGCCGCCCGTCCTAAAATGTTATGATTGATTGTAAGAGATAAGAAAAGGTTATCAACCACAAGCTTGTTCAATCAAGCTGTGCAGGGAAGGCTGACTGCTTCGGCGGAGTGGATCAAGGGATACCTGTCCCCCGATCTCCTCAACGACTATCTGCGGCTAGCGGCAGTCAGCGTAGCCATGGGGCTAGTCATTGGCTTCGCCAACGTGGTGATACACGAGTTCTACAGCTATTTCCACCTCGCCGCCGAGAGCCTCATCAGCGTCAGCGCGGTCTTTGTAGTGTTGCTTCCGTGCTTGGGATAACGCTCGCCTACGTCATGGTGACCAGGTACTCAACAACGAAACAGTCGGGGGGCGGCAGCCGCAGGCTTCTGGAGACCTACCACTACGAGGGAGGCATAATGACCGGGAAAGACACTCTCTTCGAGCCCCTTGCCTCGGCGATAACCATAGGCGTCGGCGGTAGCGCCGGGTTCGAGGGTCCCAGCCTCCTGCTGGGCGGCGGAATCGGGTCGCTTGTCGCCCAGAGACTGAACCTCGACCAGGACGAGGTGAAGCGGTTCCTCTTCAGCGGGGCGGCGGCGCCGGGATATTCAAGGCTCCCCTGACGGGCATAATGTTCGCGCTGGAGATACCGTACCGCCGCGACCTCTCCCGTAACGCGTTCATCCCGGCCACCCTCACCAGCATCTCCCTCTACTTCGTCTCTGTGAGCTTCCTTGGGACGGAGACCATCTTACCCCTATACCCACTTTTCACGTCCCGAGCCCCTTCAGCCTGGTCCACGCGTTCCTTATCGGGATCTTGACGGCGGTCCTCGGGATGATCTTTGTGAAGATGTTCGACGCCGTTAGGCGGATCAGGGAGGACATGAAGGTGAATCGGCTCGTCCCTCCAGTCCTGGGCGGCCTCATGGTTGGGAGCATAGGCCTCGCCCTCCCACAGGTCAAGGGCATCGGCTACGAGGCGGTGGAGGCCATCGTTTCGGGCCGTAGCGACGAGTGGCCTGTGGGACTGCTGCTGGCCCTCGTCTTTTTTAAGATGCTCCTCACCTGCGTCACGCTCAACAGCGGCGGAAGCGGAGGAGTATTCGTGCCGTCCATCTACGTCGGCGCCGCCCTCGGGGCCCTCTACATCCGGTTCGTCCCTGTGCCGGACGAGCAGGTGCTCATAGTAGCGGCCATGGCGTCGATAATCGCGGCGGCTAACAAGACGCTTCTCACCAGCGTGAGCTTCGTCGCGGAGACCGCGGGGCCCAGCAGCATAATACTCACCCTGGTAGCGGCGGCCACCAGCTACTTCATCAGCCGCGACGTCAGCTTCTACGAGCACGTGCAGCCCGTCAACCAGATCCAGGAGAAGGAGGAGGCCGTCCACGTGCTGTACCACCTGATACGTAAACAGAAGGACCACGTCGACTTCAAGGGCATCAAGCTGGGGGAGCTCATGAACCCGGAGCCCGTCTCCCTGCGGGAGAACATGAAGGTCCGGGAGGCGCTGGACGCCGTCCAGAACTGCAGGGGCAGGGTGTACCCCATCATAAGGCGCAACAGGGTCATCGGAGAGACCACCCTTGAGAACCTGCTCACCTTCCCGGAGAACAAGAGGGGCTGCAGATAGGCTTACTGCCCATGGATCACCCCGACGTCCTTACTGTGGATGACACGCTGGAGGACGCTCTGCACCTCTTCATGGAGACGGGGAGAGGCAGCATATGGATCGTGAACGACAGGGAGCGTATGCGGCTGGTGGGCATGGTGACCGAGACCGACCTGATGGTGAAGCTTTTAGAGGCCATGTAAGGGTAAGTTTATCAGTAATGAGCGGAGAGAATATCCGATTTAACCTAGACTAAATAGAGTTGCACGACTTGGCTGAACAAAAAGACGTCCCCAACCCGCTGGAGCAGAGGAGCCAGCAGATGGAGTTAATCAAGGAGCGCATGTGCAGGGTAAAGCATAAGATCGCGGTGATAAGCGGCAAAGGCGGCGTCGGGAAGAGCCTGGTGACGGTGAACTTGGCGACGGCGCTAGCCGTGAACGACAAGGACAGGAGGGTCGCCATACTGGACGCCGACCTCACCGGCCCCTGCGTCCCCAAGATGATGGGGCTCAAGGGGCAGAGGCTCGACGTTGGCCCCGTGGGCATAGCGCCCGTAGAGGGGCCCGAAGGCGTCGGCGTGGTCTCCATGGACTTCCTGCTTCCCACAGACGACTCCCCGGTCATCTGGCGGGGCCCCCTCAAGATGGGCGCCATACGCCAGTTCCTCGGAGAGGTGGCGTGGGGGCCCCTAGACTACCTTCTCGTCGATCTCCCCCCCGGGACCGGCGACGAGAGCCTCAGCATACTACAGCTACTACCCGAGATGGACGGCGTTATAATAGTCACCATCCCCAGCGAGGTTAGCCAGGCAGTCGTCAAGAAGGCCATCACTTTCGCGCGGAAGATGGAGGTCCCGGTATTTGGGGTTATAGAGAACATGGCGGGGCTCGTGTGTCCCCACTGCGGAGAGACCATCAACGTGTTCAGCGAGGGAGGCGGGGCCAGAGTCGCCGAGGAGATGGGAGTGGAACTCCTCGGGAGCATACCCATCGACCCACGGATATCCGCTGACAGCGACGAGGGGACCCCGTTCATACTGCGGCACCCGGACTCGCCTGCAGCCAAGTCTTTCATGGGTTTGGTCGAGAAGATCGAGAAAAAGGTGAAAAAAGAGTGAAAGTAGCGGTATCATCCACAGGAGACAGCCTAGACAGCGCAGTGGACCCTAGGTTCGGGCGCTGTGGCATCTTCCTCGTAGTGGACACAGAGACGATGAAGCATCAGGCAGCACCAAACTCCAGCATAGGGGCGGCCCACGGCGCCGGGATAGGCGCTGCGCAAGCGGTGGCCCAGCTGGGGGTGAAGGCCGTCATAACGGGCCAGGTGGGCCCCAACGCCCACATGGCGCTGAGCCAGGCCGGGATAACGGTGTACACGGGCGCCTCGGGCACGGTGAAGACGGCGGTTGAACAGTTCAAGTCGGGCGCCCTCAGGATGGCCGCCAGCCCCACCGTGGGAGGCCACTTCGGTCAAGGCAGAGGACAGGGCATGGGTCAGGGAAGAGGAAGGAGAAAGAGATAAAACCTTCCCAATAAGATTGTGATTGAAAATGGTCAAGATAGTAATACCTGTAGCGGATAGGGAAGGGAAAATCCTTTCAGCGCACTTCGGCAGGGCCCCATACTTCGCGTGGTTCCAGATGGAAGACGGGGCGGTGGTCGACAGCGGCGTGACGCCCAACGACAGTAGCCACTTCGGCGGCAGAGGGCTCCCCCCCGAAAGGATGATGGCCATGGGCGCAGACGTGGTGATATCCACGGGCATGGGCATGAGAGCCATCCAGAACTTCCAGAACAGCACCGTCGCCGTCCTCCAGGCCCGCAGCCAAGACGTGGCGCAGAACGTACAGGACTTCAAGGAGGGCCGCCTCACCGAGCTAACGGAGGGCTGCCTCCACGCCCACGAACACGAGCACTAGGATCGACATGAAGGCAGTTGTCGCCAGCGGCAAGGGGGGCACCGGCAAGACCAGCGTGGCGGTAAACCTCGCCCTCTCCGCGGGCGCTGAACAGGTGCTGGACTGCGACGTCGAGGAGCCCAACGTCCACATATTCCTCAAGCCGGAGTCCACCGAGTCTCAGCCCGTCGAGCTCCTCGTGCCCAGAATCATAGAGGAGAGATGCACCTACTGCAGGAAGTGCGCCGAGTTCTGCCAGTACAACGCCCTCTTCGTGGCCGGGGAAACCGCCATGGTCTTCCCCGAGCTCTGCCACAGCTGCGGAGGATGCAAGCTGGTCTGCCCGGAGGACGCCATAGAGGAAGCCCCACGGGTGATTGGAAACATATTCAAGGGGCAGGCAGAGGGAATCGAGCTGGTGTACGGGGAGATCAACATAGGGGAACCCCTCGCCGTCCCCATAATCTCCAAAGTCAAGGAACAGGCCAAGCGGGAGGGTCTCGTCATACTCGACGCCCCCCCGGGCTCGGCTTGCCCCGTTGTGGAGGCCGTGCACGGCAGCGACTTCTGCCTAATGGTCACCGAGCCCACCCCCTTCGGGCTCCACGACCTGGAGGTAGCCACGGAGGTGGTTAGGCAGCTGGGCGTCCCCATGGGCGTCGTCGTGAACTTCGCAGGCATAGGCGACCGGGGAGTATACGAGTTCTGCGAGAGGCAGGGCATACCCGTGCTCATGGAGATACCCTTCGACAGACGGATAGCGGAGCTGTACTCCAGGGGCGTCCCCTTCACAGAGGAGATGACCGAGTGGAAGCCACGGTTTCAGAGGCTCCTGAAGGAGATGGAGGAACTAGCAGGATGAAACAGATCACCGTATTGAGCGGGAAAGGCGGAACAGGGAAGACCACCATAACCGCCAGCTTCGCCGCCCTCTCGGAGAACGCGGTCTTCGCCGACTGCGACGTGGACGCCAGCAACCTCCATCTGCTCCTGAAGCCCGAGATCAAGGAGACCGTCGAGTTCAAGGGCTTGAAGATGGCCGTCATAGACCCGGAAAGGTGCACCAGGTGCGGCCTGTGCATGGAGCTGTGCAAGTTCAACGCCATAACGGACTACCGTGTAGACCCCATCCACTGCGAGGGCTGCAAGGTCTGCGTAGTGAACTGCCCCGTCCAGGCGATAGACTTCGTGGACAGGGTCTGCGGCCACGCCTACATAAGCATGACCCGCTACGGCTCCATGAGCCACGCACGGCTCACACCCGGCATGGAGAACAGCGGCAAGCTGGTCACACTGGTACGCCAGAACGCCCAGAGGCTCGCCGAGGAGAACGGCAGCGAACTGGTGCTAGTGGACGGCCCCCCCGGAATAGGGTGCCCTGCGATAGCCAGCCTCTCCAATGTGGAGTACTCCCTCATCGTGGTGGAGCCGACGCTGTCAGGGATACACGACCTCAAACGCGCGTTGGGGCTCCTCCGCCACTTCGAGGTGGAGCCCCTGGTGTGCGTCAACAAGTATGACCTGAACACAGACAACACCGACGAGATCACCGGGTTCTGTGAGGAGAACGGCGTAGCCATGATGGGATGTGTGCCTTTCGACCCCGAGGTCACCAAGGCCATGGTTCATGGACAGCCGGTCGTCGAGTACAGACCTGGATCACCGGCCAGCGCCGCCATAGTCGAGGTCTGGGGCGAGACACGGAAGCGTCTAGGCGTCTAGACGCCCTTAACCCAGTTCTCAACAGCTTCCTTGACCTTCGCCCCGGGCTCAGCCTTCCCTATGCGTATGTCGATGGTCTCAAGGATGTTCGTGGCTCCTGGCCCGATGTCACCGGATATCAAAACCTCTACCTGGTTCTCCTTCAGCGTTCTTGCGGCCACCGGGCCTGCTCCCTGGCTCATCTCGGCCGCCTTGTTCTTTACAACCTTAACATCGGTTATCTCGTCGTCTTGGATGGTTATGATGGTGAAGGCGGGCGCCCGGGAGAAGGTGTCGGCTACTCTGTCTCTAAGCCCTTTCTCTCCCTTGGAGGGTACCGCTATCTTCATCATTATCACCAAAAAAGGGGTGTGGTACTAGTCTTTTTCCTCGGAGCCGAGCTCCTCTAGACGCTTCCTGATGGCCGCCAGCTCCTGCTCCAGGTACTTGGTCTGCTCCTGGAGTAAGCCACGTTCATCTGGTACGGGGGTGTACCCCGGGGGCGCCGCCGATGCGTCGGCCGGGGGCACCGGTATGGTGCCCTGGTAGTCGGGATTCGCCCACCACCATCTGGGCAGCCAGGGGAACCTGGCGCACCTAGTGGGGTCAACCGTGTACCCATAGCCTAGGCCATATCCGCGGCCGTAGCCGCGGCCATAACCATAGACCCAGCCTGGCCTCTGCCAGGGGGGCAGGTCTCTGAAGGGCCCGTTTCCGGGGTATCTTCCTCTTCTTCCTCTATATCCCATTTCTTTCACCTTTCTGTGCATCTGCACAGATTCTGTTATGTGCATATGCACGCAAATATATAAATATTGTGACTATGCACAGAATAGTGTATGATGCGTGGAAGACGTCGACGGGGACGCTACGGAAGAAGACCCCTCCCAGTGAAGATAGGGCACGTCGCGAAGATCACAGAGTTCAGGCCGGTGCCGGAGGAGCACGGCCCACCCATACCCCTCGAACACGCTGAGCTCGAGGTGCTGCGGCTCCTAGACCTCGAAAACCTGTCCCAGGAGGAGGCCGGGGAGAGGATGGGAGTCAGCAGGGGCACCATATGGAGGTTGCAGGAACGGGCGAGGACGAAGGTGACGCAGGCACTGGTCGAGGCTAGGAGGCTCGTGATAACGGGGCCCAACTCCGTCTAGAGTATGTCGGTTTTCACCCTAGAACCAATGATGAAAAAGTCAACCAGTTGACCGGTTGTTAATAGTTGAAGGCTTAGACGTCCACTTCCTCGCCCTGCTGGCCCGGCTTCCAGCCTTTGACTTGGCTGAAGGCCGCGTCCACGCCGTCTCTGAGGTACATGGTGTCGCTGTTCAAGGCGCAGAATTGGAAGCCCCTCTCTATGGCCTCGTTGATGTTCGTGGGGCCGGGCGATGTGAAGCAGTGCATCCCCGGCGCGACGCCGTGGTCTCTGCCCGCCTCGACGATCCTGTTCAGTGTCTTTAGGAACTCGGGGCTGGTGTACTGGCGGTGTATCCCCATGTCCAGGCTCAGGTCGCTGGGCCCCACGAAGCACGCGTCCACGCCCTCGACGCTAAATATCTCGTCTATGTTCTCGACGCCCTTCGCGGTCTCGATCATGACGACGCAGAGGGTCTCCTCGTTGGCCGACGTGAAGTAGTCAGGGTCCCTGAACGCGGCTAGCCTAGGGCCGGCGCCCCGCTCTCCCCACGGCGGGTACTTCATGAGCCTGACCATCTCCTCGGCCTGCTCCTTGGTCTCTATGCGCGGCGAGACGATGCCTGTGGCACCGGCGTCCATGACCTTCTTTATCCAGATGAGGTCGGTCCACGGTATCCTGCACATGGGCATGCAGCGCTTCCGGGCGTACAGCATGCCCTGCACCATGAAGTGGTAGGTTTCGGGGCCGTAGGGGCTGTGCTCCATGTCGCAGACCAGCCAGTCCCAGCCCATGTCGGCCAAGTACATGGTCACGTCGGGGTGGCCAATGGACACCCACGTGCCCAGCGCAGGCTTACCAGCCTTTAGTTTCCTTTTAACTAGATTCTTCATAGACTCAAATTGATTGATACGACATAAAACGGTATCGAGGGATCAAAAAATGGACTCAGGCTGCCCGTTGATGGGGTGTGAACTCTTTGGAGGGATGGCGGCTGGCTTTTTCACTTGCATAAAACTCATTTAACACGATCCCTCTGGGACAATTATCTGGGGTGCCTGTTTGGAGGTAGAGCTGAGGTACTACGCCATGGTGAGGGACGCCGCGGGGAAGAGAGCCGAGACCTTGTCCCTGCATGAAGGCGCCACCGTCAAGGGCCTCATCGACAGGCTAGTCGTCCTCTACGGCGAACAGTTGAGGGGCTACCTGTACGGCGACGATGGAAGGATCCTCGACTATCTCCTATTCTCGGTGAACGAGCAGGACATAAGGATATTGGACGGCTACGAGACCGTTCTGAGGGACGGCGACAGGGTCCTCGTCATGCCCCCCATAGGCGGTGGCTAGCTCTCTCCTTCATGTGGCTTCGGGTCCACCCAGCTGAACTTCTTCTCTAGGGTCTTCGAGTAGTAGTTGCGCCAGTCATAGTCCACCTCGCGCCCCCAGTTATAGTAGACGCGGGGGTCAATGTAGCTCTTGAGGCTGGTGCCCAGGTTGTAGTCCCGGGTAAGCTCCTTTGCCTCTATCTGGAGAGCGGCCTTCTCGATGAGTTGCTCGTCCTTCACTCGCCGCGCCTCCATGCTCTCCTTGAGCCTGGCCACGCGGTCCCTGTGCTTGTCCCTCGTCTTCTTTATGCGCTCCCTGGCGTTCCTGATGACGCGTCTCTTGGAGGCGATGCGCTTCTTGATGCCTTTCGTGGACTTGCCCGCCGCCTCCCGCTCCTTGAGCTCCTGCCTGTACTCTTCGAGCTTCTTCTTGTCCTCGGCCAGCTTGGCCTCGTACCTGGTCATCCTGTCTTGGTACTTCGCTGTGGCGTCCCTGATTCGCTGACGGTACTTGCGTATGTTCTCCTTGGCCTTCTGTTTGCGGGCGGCCAGCCTCTCCTTCTGCCGGGCGAGGCTCTGCTCCCAAGTCTTGGGTATGGTGCGCCTGTGGTTGCACGTGATGGCGGCCTCAAGGTTGGCTATGGTGGCCACGTGCTTCTTCCTGTAGTCGGGGGCGTCCCTCTCTACGGGTAGCTCCTTGAGCCTGGCCTCCACGGCCTCGGTGGCGTAGCATGTCCTGAAGACCTTGGCTGTGATGCCTTCCATGACCTCGTCGAGGAACTGGCTCACAACGCTGCTGTTCACCTCGTCGAAGAGGGTGTCGTCGTGGTTCTCCTCCGCGAAGGCCCTCAGGTTCTCCTTGACGGTGTCGTCGATCCTTGCCGTGAGGAGGTGCCTGACGCTGTCCTTGCCGAGGAAGTCGAAGGTGACGGTGCCGTCCCCGTTGAATCGGAGGTGCTCTGGGCGTAGGTTGCTGGCGCCCACGGTGTCTGCCTCCTCTTCGTCGTCCTTCTCGTCGCCCACCCTGAACTTGAGCTCGTCTATGAGGTAGCAGACGGTGGCCGTCTTGCGGCGCTTCATGTCGTCGCTGGTGAGGTTCTCCTCTATGAACCGTTTGACCCTGCCCAGGTTCTCCCTGAGCTCGATGGCCTTGTCGTACTTCTCGATGTCCTTCTTCTGCTTGATGGGGCTGCTGTCGTGAGGCCACACGTACTTCATCTTGCCGGTGAGCTTGTCCTTCCACCTGGCTATCCACATGCTGTCCGGGTCCCAGAGGATTTCCTTCCAGTCGCCCGGCGGCCTTGGCGCGTCGGGGCTCAGGTTGAGCTCCACGTCCATGTGGCGGGGCCCCTCCTTCCACCTGCCTCGGAGGGGGTGCTCGCCGCGGCCCATGAAAATGCTGCTGGGCTCCACCATGTAGTTGCCCATCTCGCAGCGCTCCCCGTCGATGACCGCGTACCCGTACCTCTCCTTGTTGGCCTCACGGATGGCTTTCCGCTCCTCCCGGAGCCTCTTCTTCTCCTCCTTGCTGAGGTTCTTCCTGCGCTCCCGCTCGGCCTCCACCCTCCAGTGGATCTCGGAGTAGTCCACGTCGCCGGGCGACACCTCGAAGCCCAGGAGCTCGCTGAAGTCCTTGTGAAAGTTCTCGGCGAAGACGGGGTCCTCCACGTACGGGGTTCCCATCTTCTTGGCCCACGCCACGGCCCGCTCCTCCTGCTCGGGGGTCAGCCTGTGCTCCTCGCCTTTGATCTTCACCGACAGCCCCTCCGCCTCGTACCTGGGCGGAACCATGACGCCGTTGTGGATCAGCTGCTTCACTATGGGCTCACCGAATTAGCAACCATACACAGCACACTTTTTTATAGATTGCGTAGGTTAGCTTTGGTTTTTGTTAAAGTCCGTGGACATGGACGGCAGGTAGTTGCCGGAGCGCCTCGGCTTTCTCCACGTCCTCGACGCTGTACGGTTTGAAGACGTCGGAGCCTCTCTGGAGGTAGCCCACCTCCGCGGGGTCCACGTCTATGAGGCCGCAGGTGACGGCGTCAAGCTCTAGGAGGTTGGGGCCGTGAGTCACCAGCCCGTGGCCCGGCTTCACCGAGTACCTACCCCAAGGTGCCTTGACCTCTCCCTCTGGGTCCGCGGCGACCAGGGTCTTCACGGCCTCTTTCACCCCGTAGAGGCGGAAGTACGAGGCGTAGAGCTTGGTGATGTCCACAATGCTCTGGTCGAGCCTGGAGTTGCCGGGGCCGTGCCACCACGCCCTAAGCGGGTCCGGGATGAGGCCGAACATGTTCTTCAGCGAGAGGCTGGGATACTCCCTCCGCAGCCCTTTATGTGGCCCAGGCTCATCAAAGGGAGCCCCATGTACGCGGCGATGCGTCTGGGCATATAGCCGTAGATTTCATCGGTGAAGGCAGCCGGGTACCGTCCCTCGACCCGTTTCTTGACTCGGCGGCTCTCCACCGTGTTCCCCCTCCATATCTCCTCGGTCACGTTGACGTACTCGACCCCATGCTCCTTGAAGAGGTCGGTGAACCCGTGCTCGTCCCTGAATCACCTGTCTTGGCGGCGGATCTGGCCCCAGCGGCCCTTCTCCCTGACCCACTCCCAGCCGGGGTTGCGTACAAGCCAGCCCCAGTCCACCTTCTCGCCTTCCACCGTGAACCCCATGGAGCCGTCCTGCCTGTCCAGACTGTAGCCCTCGACGACCACCACCTTGGCGTCCACGGCGTCCATGACCACGCCCAGGGCTTCCGCGTCGGTATAGTTGCCGGGGTGGGGGCTGTACCAGTTGGGCTTCACCAGGATCACATCGGAGTCCGGGAGCCCGTCCCCGAGGCTTTTCCTCAGGTCCGCCGCCGTCTTCATCCTGTCCACGGTCACCGAGCCTAGCCTATGCAACGTTGTTCACGGTGAGAGGAATGGACGTTGACCGGTATAACGTGAACGGATCGAGGCCGTCGATAACCGCTATATTGGGCGGCGCCCAATCCCTCTAGAGATGGCTAAACCCCGGCCCGTGGATGACAGCGACATAGTGAGCGCGCTGACGCTGGTGCTCATATTCATGTCCATCATGGCGGGGCGGGAGATAGGCGGTCTCTACGCGAGCTACGACGAGTTCAAGAACCTCAAGGTGCTCTTCAGCGTCACCGAGGAGGAGATATGTCCGGCTATCTCAGGGACGTGCTGGGCGGCGAGGCCGCCGACCTGGGCTTCGGGCTGGCCATAACCCTCCCCACCGTTGACGACGAGACCAGACTGGTGACAGAGACGCCTGACTACGTCCGGCGGTGGCTCATAAGCGTCACCCTGAGCGCCGTCACTGTGCGGTAGCCCTCCGTCTCCGACGTGGAGCTTGAGTTGCTTGTAGAGGACGAGGTCTTCGCACGGGAGACGTTCACGTTTCCGAGGGAGAAGGTATCCTACTTGGGCTTGGTGGACCGCGGCGTGGAGCTCAGGGCCGGCGACGCCCAGCATCTCAGGTCCGTCATAGCCGAGGCCGCGGACCTGTACTCGGGGGAGGTGAAGATGGAGGTCAGGGGCAGGGGCAGGGCCCACCTTTGGCACCTGGAGACGTGGTTGCCTTTCTCGACGACCCGGTACCCCCTAGTTGAGTCTTCCCACGTGCTCTACGAATCCTCGGAGTGGAGGGACCTCGACGGGTCCGCCGTGGGCGGCGTAGAGACCGAACAGCAGGTTATGGTGTCTGTCTCTTTCGGAACCCGATGCGCGTCCACAGCATCAGAGAGAACATTACCTGCACAATAATCAGTGGCGGCGTGCCCGTGGCTAGAGTGGTGAAGGCGGTGAACGTCGCCCCCAGAGGCGAGGCGGTGTACGTCTTCCCGTACACCCCAGACGAGGCCGGTGAATACAGCTACATTCTCACGTTGGACGGCTCGCATCTGAACGCCGAGGAACCTTTTCACACGCTGAGCGTCAAGTGACTGGTATATTCAAGAAACAGCCGGGAGTCACGGAGCATGAGTGAAATAAGAATGTCTCATTCTTTTCTTCGCTGCACGATTAATTCGTAAAGCTCGGGGCGGCGGTAAAGCCCAAAGTTGAACACTCCCTCTTTGATCTCCCTGCAGAGTTCAAAGTCTATCACGGCGTCTACGACGTCGTCCTCGTTGGCGTAGGACATGGCGATGACCTCGCCGAGCGGCGACACGATCATGCTCTGCCCCATGAGCACGTAGCCCGGGTCCTCCTCTCCGCAGTGGGCGACGCCGACCCCCCATGTGCCGTTCTGGTAGCACCCGGCCTGCATGGAGAGCCTGTTATGGAACTCCGCCAGTCTGCTGTACGACTTCGCCTTCCTGTAGTGAGTCAGGGGCGTGTTCCAGCCGACTATGACCAGCTCCACCCCCTGGAGCCCCATGCACCGCCATGCCTCGGGCCACCTTCTGTCGTTGCAGATGACCATTCCTACTCTGCAGCCGAAGGCGTTCCACACCTTGAACCCCGTGTCCCCCTCCTTGAAGTACCTCCTCTCCAGATGCTGGAACCTTTGGTCAGGCACAGGCTCGGCGGTCCCAGGGAGGTGGGCCTTCCTGTACTTCCCTATGATGCGGCCCTCGGCGTCAACGAGTATGGAGGTGTTGTACCTGCCGTCTTCACCGAGCTCGGCGTACCCCAGATGGAACCCTATGCCCAGCTCCTTGGCCCTGTCAAAGAGGGGCTGGGTGGAGGGGCTCGGCATGGCTGTCTCGAAGTATTTCAGAAGCTCTTCCTCCGTCAGCAGCATCCGTGGGAAGAAGGTGGAGAGGGCGCACTCGGGGTAGCAGACGAGCTGGGCCCCCCTTCTGGCGGCCTCCTCCATGAGGCCTATGAGGCGTTCCACCGCCTCTTCCTTGGGCTCCGTCTCGTATATGGGGCCGATCTGCGCGGCGGCTACGTGAAGCCTTCGATGAGACTCACTAAGGTGCACATTATGATTAGCCATGGCTTCGCCTCAATGAACTAAACCATTAGAGCTATATGTATATTTCACAAAAATTCTTGATATATAATGAAATCAACCTTGATGTCAAACAAATCTTGTTCAATTATGCAGGCTGTATGAATATTGGAGGGCTTCGTCGTTCTTGGAAAACGGAGGTCATGCCCCTCGGGGGCTCCTCCCGTCACCCCGCCTAGTGAGCTTGTGCAGGGGCTGGCCGGCTGTAGAAGGTTGTATTCTGGACGGGGATGGGTTTAGGTAACCGCATTATTTATTGTGGACGCCAACTAAGGGTTTAAATTTCGCCGTATGGGTGTGAACTGGAGTCTCTCTGGAAGCCATGTGTATTCATGGTATTGCCATTGTTTTTCCTTCCAGCCAGAGAGACTCATCCCCAAACGCCTACGCTTCGGCTCAGGCGTGGAAAGACCTTATCACGCCAGACGCTAAACCGTGAACGGTTGACGGTGTTGTCTGGGTTGGGTAAGTGGCCGCCCATCGCGGCGGCGGTGATAATCATAGTCCTCGCGGCTGTCTTGCTGCCAAAGTATCTGCAGGGAGACGTAAGGGAGGCCCCGAGGAGCAGCCTGTCCTTGGAGGAGCAAAGCGGGACACTGACCATCCTCTACGACAACAACCCGTATGACGAACGATGCATGACCGACTGGGGGTTCAGCTGCCTCATAGAGCTTGAAGACGCGACTATCCTGTTCGACACGGGGGGCGACCCCGGGGTCCTAGCTCACAACATGGACGCCTTGGGCGTAGATGTCGCTGAGATAGATTACGTGGTTCTCAGTCACAGGCACGGGGACCATGTCGGGGGCATAGACTTCGTGCTCAACGCCAACCCGGGTGTACCGGTCTACCTGCCCGAGACGTTTCCCTATCACATAAAGAGCAGCATCAGGGCCAAGGGGGCGGCTGTCGTCGAGACCAGCAACGCCACCGTGGTGTGCGGCGGCGTCGCCACGACCAGGGTCCTTGACGCCAACCCAGACGAGCAGGCCCTCATCGTGAGTACGCCGCTCGGGCTCATACTGGTCACGGGGTGTAGCCACCCCGGCGTCGAGAACCTAGCGCGTGACGCTTTGAACCTCACGGGCGGGGAGATATTCCTCGCCGTCGGGGGCTACCACCTGGGAGGAGCCACCCGAGCCCAGCTAGAAGTACTGGTCGAGGAGATGAAGGAGCTTGGCGTGCTGAAGGTGGCGCCGACCCACTGTAGCGGCGACCTAGCCAGGCAGGTCTTCAGCGAAGGCTACGGAGAAGACTACGTCGAGGCTGGCGTGGG
>CAZBUI010000022.1:0-18187 GCA_964495055.1 uncultured Candidatus Bathyarchaeia archaeon
CACCCTGCTGCCCTTTACGGTTGGCTACATCGTCATCTGTGGCTTTGAGCCTGCGGGCCTTCTCTTCGGGATAGGCTTGACCAACGTTTTTCTTGCCTATATCTACAAGCTGCCGTTGCCCGTGCAGCCTAAGAAGGTCGTTGGCTCTATCGCGCTGGCAGAGGCATGGCCTGTCTCTCAGGTTCTCGAGCCGGGTTCGGGCTGGGGGTCATCTGGATCATGTTGTCACTATCGCAGAGGCTCAGTGATCTTCTGATGAGGGTCCCTAAACCGGTTGTCAGAGGGATCCAGCTAGGCTTAGCGTTATCCTTGGCATTGACTGGCGCAGAGTTGATGAGGACGCAGCCGGCGTTGTCCCTCGTCTTTCTTGGGCTGGGGTTCCTCATGCTCCGTAACAGGTATCTGCCCGGAAGCATCTTCCTCATTTTTTTCGGGTTCATATACTCGATGTACACGGGAAGCCTTGAGCTCTCCAGCATAAAACTAGGAATAAGCCTCCCTCGCATTCACCTATTCAGCCTAGACGACGTCGTCTACGGGTTCCTGTATGCGGGGTTTGCTCAGCTATTCCTGACCCTGACCAATGCTGTGATTGCCACCGTCTCCCTCGTTCACGAGCTGTACCCTGAGAGGACGGATGTAACTCCGAAGGGCCTCATCATGAACATGGGGATCATGAATCTCGCAACCCCCTTCATCGGCGGGATGCCGCTGTGCCACAGGGCCGGGGGCTTGGCGGCTCAATACATGTTTGGGGCCAGGACAGGGGGCGCCATCCTCATGGAGGGGCTCCTCGAAGTCGCCTTGGGTCTTTTCTTCAGCGCCAGCATCCAATCTCTGTTCACGGCTTTCCCCGAGTTCATAACCGGGGTTATGTTGTTGATGGCGTCGATAGAGCTTGGAAAGATCGCTTTCAAGGTGGAGGGAATGAACACCGGCGTCGTGCTGTTCACGGCGCTCATCTCCGCCGCCTTCAACATAGCCATAGGCTTCTCGATGGGCCTGCTGCTCTACTACGGGGTCATGAAGATGATGATCAATCTAGGGGAAGAGACGTGACCGCCATCCAAGTGAATGGCTTGACCAAGTGTTGGGGGAAGATCAAGGCCGTAGACCATGCCAGCTTTCAGGTAGAGGACGGCGACGTGTTCGGGTTCTTGGGACCCAATGGGGCCGGAAAGACTACGACGATAAAGATGCTGGTTGGCCTCACTAAACCTTCCAGCGGCTCAGCTGTGGTGGCAGGATATGACGTAGTAAAGGAGCCAACCATGGTCAAGAAACGAATCGGCGTAGTATCTGAGACATCTAACCTTTATGACGAGTTAACTGTATACGAGAACCTGAGGTTCGTATCCAAACTATATCACGTCCCATCTAAACTAAGAGATTCAAGAATCAGAGAGCAGTTAGACACGTTCGATCTATCAGATTATCGCGGCAGGCCCTTTGGAACGCTTTCTAAAGGACTAAAAAGAAGAACCGTGTTATCAGCAGCGTTGCTGCACGACCCAGAAATATTGTTCCTGGACGAGCCCACCTCCGGGCTTGACGTCATGAGCTCAAGAAACCTACGCCAGCTGATATCAGAACTCGCCGAACGAGGGGTGACGATTTTCCTCACCACACACTATATCGAGGAAGCGGGACAACTCTGCGACCTCGTAGCTCTCATCGTGAAGGGAAAAATCATCGAGGCGGGGTCTCCTGAGGCCTTGCGTAGTAGAGTTCAGGATGTTCCGCTTCTCGACATTCGCTTCGAGCCTGAAATCAAGATAGAGGAAGAACTCCTTGAAGAGGTCCCGGCTGAGAAAATCCGGGTCTATTTAGATAGGGTATCCATCTTGACGCGTGACGTACACAAATCCGTGACAGCTTTTACGGTGTTGGCGGAGAAACAAGGGATTACCATCCAAGAAATTCAAACGGTTAAACCTAGGCTCGAGGACGCCTTCGTTCAGCTAACCGGATTGACGCCTGATTCGATGAGGGTTGAGAAGGAGGCGAAGCGATGATTCTAGGAGAAGAAATGGAAGGCATATTGGCGATTGTTGAGAAAGACCTTAGAGCCTACTATTTTAAGCCCCCAAATATAAGCTGGGGCGTACTTTTCCCAATAGTATTAGCGCTTAGCTTTAGTCTGCGTAACCCGGAGGGCTTAACGGATCTAGCGCCGGGGCTCATCGCCATGGCTGCTTTGTTCGGGACCACCAGTATGGAGGCAATCGTGATAACCTTTGAGAAAAGGGTGGGGGCGTTGGAGCGGTTGCAATTAGCGCCAATCACCGATGTATCCATTATAGTGGGCAAGGTTCTCGGGGGCACGATATTTGGTTTGATGATATCCACGGTGATGACGGTTTTATCCATCCTGTTCCTTGGATCGGAGATCGTTGACCTACCTGTGTTTATTCTATCATTATTTTTAACGGCCATAGATCATTCAGCTCTTGGGGCTCTTGTAGCGGTCTCGGTCAAGGAGGTTTTTGAGGCACAAACACTCAGCAATTATTTTAGGTTCCCCATGATCTTCTTGTGCGGCATTTTTTTACCCTTAGATGAGATGCCGACCGCTCTACGGTACCTTGCTGGGGTTTTGCCCCTTACCTACTCTGTGGAAACATTGAGGGGCTCGATGACGGGTCAGGGTGGTAGCGTTCCTGTAAATCTCTTGATATTGGCTGGTTACAGCGTATTCCTCACAGCGTTATCTGTGTTCTTTTTCAGGAAGAACCAAGAATAGGCTGCTAATATGGAAAAAAACTGTGGAGTAATACTTTTTTTCTGTGGTTTTTCGCGGGGTTCGACCAGTTTCACTTTACAACCCTCTAAAACTGTACGTGTTTTTTTTATAGAGGATTCGGATTAACCCATAAAATCCGGTTTAGGACGAGCCTTCCTTTATAAGGGCTTAAATATGCTGACAGCCCGAGACGAGACTAATAAATATCCTCATAAATTTTCTTACAGGTGGGTGTCAGGCTGTGGCTGCTGTTCGGCTTGGTAGGCCCTGGAAGGCTAGATCATTGTCTTCGTTCTGGTGGTGAGATGGTTGACTTAAACATGTAATTTAGCAACACGCTGGCGCGCAGCGCGTTTTCGATAATCTGGATAAGAGAGGTTTATTCGTGCGTCCGCGTACTTGATCCTGGCTAGGCTGGGGAAAAGTTTTGAGACTGGCTCAACGGCAAGGCTCAGGAGTTCCTGAAAAGGATATGGCTGAAGAGAGGACAGAATAAATCTAAGTTCAGTATAAAAAAGGAAAATAAAGGTATGTATATACGCTTGTTGAACGCGAGTTTCTACCAGCCTCTTCCGCGGCCTCTAAAGCCTCTTCCCCCTCTCATACCACGCCCATAGCCAAGACCATATCCACGCCCATAGCCGTAGCCATAGTATCCAGGATACATTGCAGGACTAGGGGGAATGTACCTCGGAGGTACTGCTACTGGAGGGTATGGAGGAGCGTATCCTGCATACCTATATCTGTATAGTGGTCTCGTCAGACCGGTTCTAGGATCGGTGCAATTGATAAAGGTCCCCATGGGGCCCGTTCCATCTCCACCTGGCATTCTAATCATCCATTATGTGTATATGCACATTATTAAGGTTTATGATCTTTTAGGTTGGTAGACAGCAAAGATGAAAAAGACAGGGGAAACAAGTTAAACGCCCACGTACAAAGTTGCCATAGCTACAAACCCTATGTTAATATTTGGATCTTTCTTCCCTCTATCAACGCTTGAGCGATCTTTCTCCTGGCCTCATGTAGCAGCCTCCACACAGTGCCGCGTGATACACCCATTCGAACGCCGGCCTCCTCCTGAGAGAGTCCCTCAAGATCGACTAGGCGGATCGCCTCCAGCTCGGCATGCTCAAGGAAAACCTCGGGACTATTTACCTCAGGATAGGGTACGAACGCATCCGTGATCAGCCGGTGGCCAACATTGACAGGGGATGGGATGCGGCCTCTGTTACCCCGTCTGCGTCTTCCCTTCTGCGGCATTATTTATTCAATCGGTTTAAAAATATTTATATTTTTGTGTTCATTATCACATAAATGATTTATGCATAGGCACGTTACATGACCTAGAGGTGTAAAAAAGAGAATGAAACGGAGAGAAGTAGAAGGAAGAATAGAGATCCTCGGCATATCAGAGGTGCTGAACTAAGATGACTTATACAGGGAGACCCAGATACCCCCCAACCGGGTATCCATATGGCTATCCGCCGATGATGGGGCCGTACCCAGGGATAGGCTACCCCTCGCCCTACGGTTATCCCCCGCCCTATCCGAGCGCTCAAACCCCTGAAGCAGAGTTACAGATGCTTGAGTCATACATGGAGCAACTGAAGTATGAGCGGGAGGCGTTAGACGGGGAGATCGCGCAGATCGAGACCAGGATCGAAGAACTCAGGAAGATGATCGAGACGCGTGGACCCGCCCCGACTGCTCCGCCGATGCCTTACTGGGGCGCGGCGCCGTACGGTGTGACGCCTCCTCCTGAGCAGGAGAGGCAAATGCTGGAGCAACAGACCAACACGCTGGAGAGCCAGATAGAGGCCATCAAGAAGCGGCTCGATGAGTTAAGCAGGGAAGGTTAGCATATTGAAGGTTGCCGTCTCCGCCTCCAGTGGAAGCATCGACGCTCAGGTGAACCCCACGTTCGGTAGATGCCCCTACTACGTCATCGTGGACACAGAGTCTATGGCTTTCGAGGCCGTCCCCAACGCGAGTATGGGCTCCCCTAGCGGAGCGGGCATCGGTGCCGCCCAAGTTGTCGCAGGGAAGGGTGTTGAAGCCGTGCTGACGGGTAACGTTGGCCCGAACGCCACGGCTGTTCTCTCCCAGGCCGGTATCAAAATGGTGACTGGGGTTCAGGGCACCGTACGGGAGGCTGTCGATGCTTTCAAGAGAGGCGAGCTCCAGGCGAGTCCTGCCACCGGATATGGGGGGAGCTTCATGGGAGGACGCCGTGGAGGCGGCCGTGGGATGGGTGCGGGGCGCGGCATGGGGATGGGCCGAGGCATGGGTATGAGAGGAGGAGGCTCGTACGCGTACCCGTATCAGACTCCTTCTACCGTGCAGCCTGCTGCCTCTGCATCTAGGGAGCAGGAGAAAGAGGCTCTCAAACAGCAGGTTGAACTTCTGGAGAGTCAGCTGAAGGAGATAAAGAAGAGGCTTCGGGAGATAGGGAGATGAGTAGTGTAAGGCTTGCCGTGCCCACGAATGGGAAAAAAGGCATGAGGGACACCGTCTCCAAAGTATTCGCGAGAGCCCCCATATTTACAATCATAGACGTCGTGGACGGAGAGGTACAGGATATCAGGATAGAGGAGAACACGGCGTCAGGCCTCAAGCAGGGAACAGGACCAATTATAGCCAGTAGCCTGAAGGAGAAGGGCGTGAATGTCGTCGTCACCTGCGAGACGGGGCCCGGAGCCAAGATACTGCTCGAGTTAAGCGAGATCAGGTTGATCTTGGTGGAACCAGGCGTGAAAGTCAATGAAGCTGTGACAGAAGCCCTAACCCAGCTATTACAGGTCGTCTAACCCTAAGCATCGCCTACTGGGAAGATAATAAGGGACATCGGCATAATCATAGACACCCCATAATTTTTCTCATAGCACTCCTATGGATAACGTCCGACCATCCAGAGGGCTATCCAAGCGGTTTTTAAGGGAACGATCCGTAAGTGAATTGGGGCAGAGCCTGGCCCTCGGACTGCCACGTTCTCAAGGCTCAGGCCCATCCGTCCTACAAGGGATCGATCCTAGTTGTTTTACCTTTTGGGCTCAACTGCGTTACCGAACAGTTTTCGCGTTAAAGATAAATACAGTAGATTCGCATGTGGTTGATTTTTAGGCTTTCCCCGCTGTTTATGTATTAGATATGCTCCCCCGTGGGCTACGGGAAACCCGCCCATAACGCCCGGACACCATCAAACAGCCCCGGCTTAACCACCCACCTCAACCAGAACCCATCCACGTGACATGGCACCGCGCGCAGGCGGATTAAATAATTCAAGTGTTTATTTGGGAGAACTGTTTCCATCATTTATGAGAAATAAGTGAAGGATACTGGTTCTCCCAAACTCTTATTCGAGAACCTGGATTTAACACCTATCCATCACATACTCTGGAAAAACCTCCACACAACAGGACTAGGAAGACCCGTAGAGTACAACCCCGAGTGGGACCTTCGAGCCCTCATGCTCAGGCAGCTCCTCCAGATACCCTACGTCAAAGATCTAGCTAAACGCATAAGCAGAGACACCTACCTCCGTGAAGCCTGCGGATACAAGGACCAGACACCAACAGAAGCCCACTTCACACAGATGAAGAAACGCATCGGAGTAGAAGGCTTCAAACAGATAGAGTCATGGCTCAGATCAGAGGCCCTCAAGGTAAGAGCTTCTCAGCCACTCTCAGCAGTGGGACTCATACAGGCAGCCTGCCTCGACGGCACGGACATACCAGCCTGGAGCAGCAGGGACCCACATGAGACAGGTCGCGGGCATGGTGACCCTGATGCACGTGTCGGGCGACGTAAAAGAGGAGCATTCGGCCTGGGCTACCAGAGCCTCTTCATGGCCGACGTAGAGGGCTTCCCGCTTGGTCACGTGGAGGGCTCTTTGAATGTGAATGAGAAGCGGCTCGTGGAGCCTCTGCTGGACAGGGTTCTCGGGGACGGCTTGGAGGTGGAGCTTGTTGCTGCTGACAGCCAGTTCGAGTCGGGTGAGCTGTTCGGGTTGCTTGAGTCACGTAAGCTCCTGCATGTAATTCCTTGGAGGCGTCTGAAGCGGAGGGTTAATCCGTCTGATGTGTTGTCTGTGAAGGACCGTATTGACGTTGAGGGTCCCATGCATCTGAGGTCTGTTTATCACCGGTTGAGGGCTCCAGCTGAGGGCTTGTTCGGCAGGGCTAAGTGTAGGTTGAACTTCTGCAGGCTTACTTGGCAGGGGTTAGATAACGTGTGTATTCATGTGTGTTTAGCTATGTCTGTGGCTTACAGTGTCTGTATCGTGGCTCACCTTATCGGTAGGCCTGAGCTGCGTCAGAGTATAGCGTATTTCGCCTAAATAGTAGAGATGTGGATGGGGTTACGCTAGATGTTACTGTTTATTTCAGTAGATTTTACGTTTCTAACTTATTTATTATTGGTCATTTGCTTCCTCTTGGTGGCTTCGGCTAGAGTATTTGACCTCTCCGTTTAGACCGGTTCAGAGAAAAGAAACGAATTATTTAATCCGCCTGCGCGCATGAGGTGCCCACCGGTGTCGTCGGGTCAAACGGGTATGGTATGTTGGTGCAGGCGTCCCTACCGAAGCCCAGCGCTATCCCCGCGTCCCAGAACGCATAGAAGAGTTCATGGAGCCGCTTGTTCATCGTGTGACCTAGGGAAAACCCTGCATTAAGAGGCCGCACAGGGCAAGAGGAGAAAGGCTGTTGAAGCTTCTCCAGCCTTACCTGGCTTTCTCCTCCAGCTCTTTGAGGGCTTTCCATAGGGCTGGGGCTGTCTCGGGGTTGTCCAGCGCCCGCATTATGATGCTTACTTCGGCTTGCAGCTTCTGTAGGGCGTCGCTCTGGCCGCGCTTCGCATCCTCCAGCTCCCGGCGCAGCCGCTCCACCTCGTCCTCGCTTACCTGTCCGTAGGGCCTGGCGCCGCTGAGTATGTTTAGCATGGGAACGGCCTTCCGGAACTCCCGGACCACCCATCTCTCATCCAGGTGGGCCTTGTTGTATTCTAGCTCGTCAATGACGTGGCCCATAGCAAACTCCGCGACGCTGCCGACGGCGGGGCTCTTCTCCCACTGGCTCCGGAATAGGTCACGCATTTCGTGGGGGTTTCGGCCCGTCCTGTAGCTGTTATCCGTCCCACGCTTGATGTATCCTAGGGCTTGCATGTGCCTGAGCCAATACGAGTACAGCCCCGCTTTGCTTAGTGGTCCCCCAAACTGTTGTATGAATATCGCCTTTGCACTCCGGGGCCGCTCAGCCATCCACTTTTTTAGCTCCACCAGGGCGTCGCCCATAAGGATCGTGTAGTACGGCCTAATGTTCTTCATAGACTTGCGGCCCCGGAGGTCAACCCGGACATACTCGGGGTCGCTTTTCAAGTCCTCCTCCAGCTTCGCGGCTCCCGTGTTGCTCCAATATATTAGCTCGTCTTGCCCCATGCCGCCTGCAAACATGCACATGAAGACCGCCCTGTAAACTTGCTTGCAGCTTAACAGAAGCTGACGCAGCTCCTCCGGTTTCAACCGCCCCACAACCCGGGGCCTATCGCCCTTTATTTTGAAGTCATCGCTGGGTAGCTCCGCCCGGTTCGCCTTGAAGAATCCCCTAATAATCGAATACCTGGTGTTCTTCGTACCGTACCGCGCCTTAACACTCAGTATGTAGCTCTGCACTAGGTCAAGGATTTCATATCTCTTGCTATTGTCGGCGGTCCTCTGATACTCCACAAGCTCATCGGGAGTCATCCCGCCGAGCTTAGACGAATTCTCCCTGACCCAAGTAAAGAAATATTTGAGGCAGTACAGCGCGTTTCGCTGGGTTACGGGGCCCAACCTACTAAGGTAACGCTGAACGCTGGGGTACTCAAGCAGATATTCCGTGCTCACATTGCATCAAACATATAAAACAATATCAAATACTTAACAGTTTTTCCCCTCAATGGGCTGCTATTACAGGTGTTTTTCAGGGCGTCTGTCCGGTGTAGGCGAGGATGAGGTCACCGGGCTGAGGTATAATAGCGGCGGCTCCCATCTCTCCCTGAGATGCATTGAAGGTTCTTGTGGTTAGCCCGGGTCTGGCCGAGCGAATCAGGGAGCGTCTGCCGATGGGCGTCGAGGTTGTGGCGCCCGAGACGGGCACCGACGACGAGCTGGCGGGGCTTGCGGGGGACGTTGAGGTCATAGTGGCGACGAGGCTGAGCCCCGAGGTGGCGCGGGCTGCGCCGGGGCTCCTGCTGCTGCAGAAGACGGGGGCGGGGGTGGACGACATGCCGTTCGAGGCGCTGAGGGGGGAGACGTGGGTGGCGAACACGTCGGGCTCCAACCCGTTGCCCCTCGCGGAGGGGGCGGCGGCGTTGGTGATGGCGCTGGCGAAGAAGATGGTCCAGAGGCACCGCGGCTTCCTGGAGGGCCGCGGCGTGGGCCGCGGCGTCCTGCTGAGGGGCAAGAAGGCGGGGATAGTGGGGTACGGCAGCATCGGCCGGGAGGTGGGCAGACTGTTGCAGTGCATGGGCATGGGGGTGCTGGCGGTGAAGCGCAGCAGGGACCCGGGGCTCGCTGAGGAGATGGGCCTGGAGCACCTGGGCGCCCCGGATGATCTTGTTCACGTCCTGTCCGAGTCGGACTTCGTGGTGGTGACGGCGCCGCTTACACCTGAGACCAGGGGCATGATCGGGGAGGAGGAGCTGCGGGCCATGAAGCCCACGGCCTACCTGGTGAACGTGGCCCGGGCCGCCATAATACAGGAGGAGCCCCTGTACAGGGCGCTGAAGGAAGGCTGGATAGCGGGCGCCGCCCTGGACGTATGGTGGACGCCCCACTTCTGGGACCCCCTGTGGAACAAGGAGGGCAGGCCCCCCTCGATGCACCCGTTCTGGGAGCTGCCCAACGTCATCTGCACGCCCCACAGCATAGTCTCCACGGACAGCCGGTCAGACGCAGGGCTGAACATAATGGTGGAGAACATCCTCCGGGTGAAGAGGGGCGAGCCCCCTATAAACCAGGTGGACAAGAGGCTCAGGTACTAGCGGCTCTACGAGGTGCGCTTGTAGTAGCCGGGCCTCGGCGAGTAGATGGTGCCGTCCTTTATGAGGACCCCTATGAGGCGGGCGGCCTCGGCCCTGCCGATGCCGTGGTCGCTCTGCAGAGCGTCGTAGAGGTCGTCGTCGCGGACGCTGCCGCTCACCCTCTCCATCTCGTTTATCGCCTGTAGCAGCTTCTGCAGCTGGTTCTGTAGGCTCCTGGGCTTCCCCGAGTACAGTATGTCTATGTCTATCTGGCCCGTCTGGACGTCCACGCCCACCTGCTCCAGGCTCTTCTGCATCAGGTTGATGACTGCCTCGGCGTCCTCGATCGTGATCTCGGTGCGGAGGTGGGCCCTGGCGCGTGCCTCGCTGAGCCTGACAAGGCTCTCCAGCTGCCTGGCGGTGATGGCTATGGCGGCGGCCTCGCCTCCCTCGACGCTGGCGTTCCTCATTTTGACGTAGAAGTCGCTGAACCGTTCGATGACCTCGTCGGTGATGACGGGCTTGATTTTCTTGGCGTAGCTTATGTACTTCTTCAGCAGCTCCATGTCCAGCGGCGGCTCGGCAGATGTGAGCATCCTGTGGAGGCCAAGGATGTGCTGGGCGACGTCGGCGTCCATCTGGCTGTCTGGCTGGTCTTTGAGTATCCATATGAGATCGAACCTGCTGAGGATGGTGACGGGCAACGTTATGTTCTGGGCGATGGTCTGGTAGGGGTTGTAGCGGCCCAGCGACGGGTTGGCCGCCGCCAGTATGCTGGTCCGGCTGTTGAGGGTGGCGACGATGCCTCCCTTTGCGATGGGGACCACCTGCTGCTCCATGGCGGGGTGTATGGCGCCCCTGTCCTCGTCCCTCATCTTGTCTATCTCGTCTATGCAGCAGACGCCCTTGTCGGCCAGCACCAGTGCGCCCGCCTCCAGCACGAAGCTGCCGGTGCCGCCCTCCTTGACGACGGCGGCGGTGAGGCCGGCGGCGGTGCTGCCCCTGCCCGTGGTCATGAGGCCCCTGGGCGCGGCCTTAGCGGCGAAGTTGAGCATCTGGCTCTTGGCGGTGCCCGGGTCGCCCACGAGGAGGACGTTGACGTCGCCCCTGATCCTCATGTCGGGGCGCTCCTTGAGGACGCCGCCGAACAGCAGGTAGAGGATGGACTCCTTGATGTGGTCGTACCCGTAGATGCTGGGCGCTATGCTTGCCATTATCTTCTGGAAGACCCAGGGGTCGCGGGCTATCTCCAGGATGGCCTCCTCGTCCTCGGGGCTTATCTCCATGAGCTCCATCTCCCTGCCGCTTATCTCCAGGTAGCTGGAGTCCACCTGGATGTCGAAGGTGCGGAGCTCGCCACCCCTGCCGTACTTGGGCAGTAGCCTGATGAACCCCGTAAGGGTGATCCTGTCCCCCGGGCGGGCCATGTCCACGAGGTCGTCCTTGAGCTCCACGTGGATGCTCCTAGGCAGCTGGCCGGGGGGCAGGTCCTCGGGCCGCTCCTGTATGTTGACGTTCTGGCTGTCGATGAAGATGGACTCCTTGGGGACGAGGGTGAAGCCCTTCCTGTTGTCGCATGCTATGCACTTCTGGGGCTTCTGTATGTTCTGGCCGCTCTGCTCTATGTGGTTCAGCTCGCCGCAGACCGGGCACCTGAACGTGGCCCTGACGACGAGGGGGGTGACGTTGCTGGCTCGGACGATGATGCCGCGGACCATTATCAGGTGGCTTATGTGATCGGCGCCTATGCGGCGCAGAGGCGTCTCGGCGGGGAGGTTCCTGTACCTGACGTTGACCCTGTCCAGGCTCTCGGCGTAGAAGGGGTCCCGGGTGCGGAGCTTGCTCCTGACCACGGACTCGAATATGGGGGTGATGGTCTCGGGGTCGTCGAGTATGATGCGGGCCAGCTCCATGTCGAAGCCGTAGAGGTCGGTAAAGTCGATTACTAGGCTCTTGGCGCCCTTGCCGGGCATCTCGCCTATGGCCTGGTCGTACTTGTACCGTTTCTGGTCGTCCATGAAGTCTTCTATGAACCGTGTGAAGGCTTCCTCGAATGTGTCCTGCCGCGCCAACTAGTCCTCCCCCAGCGCCCTCATCCTGTCACGCCAAGCCGTGACTACTCGGTTAACGTTGATGTATAAATCGGCCTCATCTTTAGAGAGCGCGGAGGTGGCTGAAACTGCCTCCGAGGAGGCCAGCCTCGTTATGCGCCCGATCCTCGACTCCAGTATCTCCCTGTACCACGCCTTCATCCTCTGGAGCAGCGCCGCCTTCTCGGGGTCGTCCCTCGCCTGGGTGAAGCTCTGGTATGCGCGCTCGTAGAAGTCGTCGGGCAGCCTGCTTGGCGGCCCCGCGGGGTTGATGCGCTCCTTGAAGTGGACCTGGGTCCACTCGGTCTGGGAGAGCACCGGCTCGGAGTACTCAGCCAAGCCGGCCTCCACCAGCTCCTCTGCGACCCAGAACCGGGCCACGAACTCGCGGCCCTCCTGCACCTCGGATATCTCTATCCCAGGCGTCTGTATCCGCGGAACCTTCTTGACCGCTCTTAGCTTTACCTCGGCGTTCTCGTATTTCATATGGGCTACCCGAAAACGTTGATGGAGAATAGCCATTGACAAACTTATAGCACTATTCTGGCAACAGGTGAGAGAGTCAAGATGGTTTAAAACGCGCGGTCCCAGACATACAGGGATGCAGCACACCTTAGACGACCAGCCGGGGATAGAGGCCATGGCGGAGAAGGTCAGAGCACTCACAGAGAACCCACGGGTGAGGAGGATGGTGGAGGAGCGCATGGACGAGTTCAGGCAGGTCCACCTAATGGATAGCCAGAAGTGGTACGAGGAGCTCGTCTACTGCCTCCTCACGGCCTACAGCAGCGCCCTTACCGGGCAGCGCTGCGTGGACGCCCTCCTCGGAGGCCCCCTCATGGAGGGAAGCCTGGAGGACGTCAGGGGTTGCCTCGTCGATGAGGGGCACAGGTTCGCCAACAGGCGCGCCGAGTACATCTACAACATCCGCGGCCTGGCCCACGGGATCAAGGAGACCATCCAGGGCTTCGACGACCCTCGGGACGCCCGGATTTGGCTCGTCAAGAACGTGAAGGGCCTGGGCTGGAAGGAGGCGAGCCACTATCTGCGCAACGTGGGCTACTTCGGCCTCGCCATCATAGACAGGCACATACTCAGCAACATGGTGGAGCACGGCCTCATCACCGAGGAAGAGTCAAGGAAGAGCCTCACCAGGAAACGGTACCTTGCATATGAGGCCGTCCTCGCCGAGGTGGCGATGCGGCTGGGCATGGAGCCCGGGGAGCTGGACCTCTACCTCTGGTACCGGAAGACCGGCAGGGTTCTCAAGTAGATTCATATCTCCACGGCCCAAGTTTTTACTGGTGCCATGTTTGAAGGTCAGTATAGACGGCGAGACCAGGGAGTACTACACCCTGTGGCGGGAGGGGGGAACCGTGAAGATGATCGACCAGAGGAGGCTCCCCCACGCCTTCGAGATAGCGGGCTTCGACGACCACCGCGCGACGGCCGCCGCGATAAAGGACATGGTGTGCAGGGGGGCGGGGGCCGTGGGCTGCGCCGCCGGGTACGCCATGGCCCAGGCCGCGCTGGAGGCCCGGGGCCTGTCCCTCGACGGGTTCACCGCCTACATGGAGGAGGCCGCGGATGCGGTGCGGGCCACGAGGCCCACTGCCGTGAACCTGTTCCACGCCGTGGAGCGCTGCCTTGAAGCCGGCGGCGAGGGAACGGTTGAGGAGCGCGTCGAGAAGATACTCAGAGAGGCGGACAGTATAGCGGAGGACGACCTCCAAGCATCCAAGCGGATGGGCGAGGTGGGCGCCGAGCTGCTGGAGGACAGCTGCAGGGTGTTGACCCACTGCAACGCGGGGGCGCTGGCTTTCATAGACCACGGCACCGCCCTGAGCCCCATCAGGGTGGCCCACAAGCAGGGCAAGCGGGTGTTCGTGTGGGTGGACGAGACCCGGCCCCGCTGCCAGGGCTCCCGGCTCACGGCGTGGGAGATGATGCAGGAGGGCATACCCTACACGATTATAGTGGACAACGCGGCGGGCCACTATATGAGGCGCGGAGAGGTGGATGCGGTCATAGTGGGGGCTGACAGGGTGGCCGCCAACGGCGACGTGGCCAACAAGATAGGCACCTACGAGAAGGCCGTGGTGGCCAGGGCCAACGGGATACCGTTCTACGTTGCGGCGCCAGAGATGACGTTCGACCTTAAGACGCCCACAGGCGACGACATCGAGATCGAGGAACGTTCAACGGAGGAGGTCACCAGGATGTGGGGACTAGGCGAAGACGGTGAGCATGCGAGCGTGTTGATCCCGGCGGAGGGCTCGTCCGCCCGGAACCCCGCGTTCGACGTGACACCCGCCAAGTACGTGACCGGTTTCATAACCGAGAAAGGACTCATCGAGCCGCCTTACAGGGAAAAAATCGCAGAGGCTTTCAGGAAATAACAGCCTCGGCTTCTTCCTCTTGGGCTGCCGGCTTGTGCGTCAGAAGCCCCAGCAGCACCGGCCTGGAGGCCAGGTTCCCTATGATGGGGAGCCGGTCCACGTCCTTCTCCTCCATGACCCTCAGCGCCTCCTCGTCGGGCACGCCGCTCTCCACCCAGTACAGGGGCTCCGACATGACGTCCCGGACGAGCACCAGGAGGGGGTCGTCCCTCTCAGTGTCCACCCTGCGCACGATGTCTCCGTCGGTGAGCATGCCCACGGGCTCTCCGTCCTGGGTCACCACGAGGCACTCGGCCCCGAAGTACTTCATGAGGCTGTCTGCGTACTTCACGGGATAGTCGGCCCTGATGGTAATGGCGTCTCTGAGAACCAGATCTTCGGCTCGACGAGGCATCTCTACTCGGCTCCGGTTCCCATTAGCCGGGTTTGAAGGATATCGTTTGTGGAGCATTGAAACGTACCCGGGGAACCTTCTACCGATATAGATTCACGGTCTGCTTGTGGGCGGCCTAGGCTGACCAAATCGCTTAAATCGTCGTAGTCTTCTTTTTCTCGGTGTCCCGCCCGCCCTAGCTCAATGGCAGAGCATCCGGCTGTAGTCGTCGCCCCGCGGGGCGGTGGCGTTCAGGCCATGAGCGGACACCGGAGGGTTGCAGGTTCAACTCCTGCGGGCGGGACCACTCTATAAGGATCAGTCCACGAGCTTCTCGTTGGCCAGCTTTTCCACGGCCACCACGACGGCCTGGGTTCCCTTATCCCTCATGCCTTCGGCGGCGCAGTTGATGAACATCTGGTGGACTAGGCTGGTCGCGGGCAGCGGCATGTCTGTGGCCTTCGCCGTCTCCGCGATTATCCCCAGGTCCTTGAGGTAGTCCTTGATCTTGAACCCGGGCTCATGGTCCCCCTTGAGGAGCCTGGCCCCGTTGTTGGTGAGCTGCCAGCTGCCTGCGGCGCCGCCTGACACCGCGGCGTGCACCGCCTTCACGTCCACCCCCGCCTTCTTCGCGAACACCAGAGCCTCCGCGACGCCCAGCATCGTGGTGCCCACCAGAATCTGGTTCACCGCCTTGCAGACCTGGCCGTCCCCGACGCCGCCTATGTAGGTGATGGTCTTGCCCATGGCCTCGAGGATGGGCCTGCACTCGTCGAAGACCTCCCGCTTGCCGCCAACCATTATGCTCAGGGTGCCGTCTCTGGCGCCTATGACGCCTCCGCTCACCGGCGCGTCAAGCATCTCGACGCCCCTCTCGGCGAGCTTGGCCGCCATCTCCCGAGTCGCTATGGGGCTTATGGTGCTCATGTCGATGAAGATGTGGCCCTTCTGGGCGCCGTGGATGGCGCCTTCTGGGCCGAGAAGCACCTCCTCTACGTCCGGGCTGTCGGTCACAATGCTGACAACGACGTCCGAGCTCTCGGCCACCTCCTTGGGGCTCCCCGCCGATTTAGCCCCGGCCTCGACTAGGGGCTTCATCTTGCTGGCGGTCCTGTTCCAGACGGTGACCGGGTAGCCGGCCTTCACCAGGTTCTTGGACATGCCTGAGCCCATGAGGCCCAGTCCTATGAATCCTATGCGCTTCATACCTCAAAATCGCCGCGTGGGCTATAAATTGTTTCGTTCAGCCCAGGACGGTTTGCTTCATCTGGTAGATGAGGTAGTTGCCGTAGAGCCCAGCGGCGGCGAAGGCTATGCCTATGAGCAGCCTCCTGTTGGCCTTGTCCCTGTCGTACGCGATCTGGGTGCTCCTGTAGCTGAGCCAGAGCCCCAGGAACATTGCGGCGTTGGTGAGGAACACGAATATGCTCTCGTAGACCGTCTGGTCGGACATGTACGGGTGCAGCGTCAGAATCCTGTCGTAGTAGGGTATGTAGGGGGGCGGGTTCTCCAGAATGTTGTAGAAGCCGCCGCTTATCACGAAGAGGCAGAACAGCACGGACGCCCACGCCAAGACGCTCGGCGGAACGGTGAACCTCCTAACCCCTCTGTCCTTCTTTCTCGTGGATCGTCGTCTCGAAGACATCGTCCCTTCAGCGGAGTAGAGTGGACGCCGTTAATTTAACCTTTTTCTGCATCACCGAAAGATGAAGTTTATAAATCGAGCCCCCGTCTAGAATCTCCGTGAGGGGGTAGGCTGTGCCACAGAAGGTCATCTGCAGGAACTGCGGCGAGATTCTTTACGAGGGTGACCTGCTGAAGTCGCCCCAGGACGTCATCAAGAAGTTCGAGGGCAGGTGCCCCAAGTGCGGCAAGGAGCTGGAGTTCGAGGGCGAGGCGGTCGAGGTCAAGCCCTGCAAGAGCTAGACCGGCCGGAAGAATATAGTTTTAACTTGGTTCCACGTGATATTGAGTCGGTAATCCAATTGGAGCTTAAGAAGACGCATCTCTATAGCTACCACGCCGAGCACGGAAACATCGTAGACTTCGGCGGGTACGCGATGCCCGTATGGTACACGGGCATACAGGAAGAGCACAAAGCGGTTAGGGAGGGCTGTGGGGTATTCGACACCAGCCATATGGGGCGGACGTGGGTCGAGGGACCGGACACCATGAGGTACCTGAACTACGTGGTGACCAACGACGTCACAAGGCTCGAGCCATACGGCGGGTTGTACACGGTGATGTGTAAGCCTGACGGCGGCATAGTGGACGACCTGATAACCTACAAGTTCACGGATGAGCGGTTCCTGGTGGTGTACAACGCCGGCAACCGGGAGAAGGACTTCAAATGGCTGAAGAAGAACAGCAAGGACTTCGACGTGAAGCTCACCGACGTCAGCGACAGGGTGGCCATGATAGCCGTCCAGGGCCCCGCCGCCGAGGATACGCTGCAGAAGATAACCGAGGAGGACGTCAGCAAGATCGACAGGTTCAACATGGTGGAGGTGACCATCAGCGGCTACCCGGCGCTGGCGGCGAGGACGGGGTACACGGGCGAGGACGGGTTCGAGGTCTTCGAGCTGGACTGCCCGCTGGACAAGCCCGAGAAGGCGCTTAAGGTTTGGGGCGACTTGCTGGACGCCGGCGCGGTGCCCTGCGGCCTCGGCGCACGGGACAGCCTGCGCCTGGAGGCAGGGCTCTGGCTCTACGGGAACGACATCGACGAGACGACCAACCCCATCGAGGCTGGGCTGCGGTGGACGGTGAAGCTCAAGAAGCCGGGCTACTTCATCGGGCAGCGCGCCCTAAAGCAGATACGTGAGGAGGGCGTCAAGAGACGGCTGGTGGGCCTCATGATGGTGGACAGGGGCATCCCCCGGCACGGCTACCAGGTGCTCAGCATGGACGAGGAGCCCATAGGCGAGGTGACCAGCGGGGGCCTCAGCCCCACGCTGGGGGTGGGCATCGCGCTGGCGTACTTGCCCATCGAGTACCGTGAGCTGGGCACCGAGGTCTACATAAAGATACGGAGCAGGCTGGCGAAGGGAAAAGTAGTTAAGCATCGACCCTTCTATGATGAAGCCGTGTACGGTTGGAAGAGGGATAAGAAGTGACCGACGAGTACAAGGTTGAGGAAGGACTCTACTACACCAAGGAGCATGAGTGGGCCAAGAAGCTGGACGACGGAAACGCCGCCGTCGGCGTCGACGACTACGCCCAGAGCCAGCTCCACGAGATAGTTTACGTAGAGCTCCCCGAGGTGGACGCAGAGGTGGCGCAGGGCGAGGCCCTGGGCGCCGTGGAGAGCGTGAAGGCCGTCAGCGACGTCTACGCCCCGGTGGGCGGCAGGGTCGTGGAGGTCAACGAGGAGCTGCTGGACAGCCCCGAGCTGATAAACGACGACCCCTACGGGGAGGGCTGGATAGCCAAGATCGAGCCCAGCGGCCTGGAGGCCGACCTGGCTAAGCTCATGGACGCCGAGAAGTACAAGGCCTACCTAGCCACCCTGTAGTTCTCTTCTTGCTCTATTTGCGGGGGTTCCCAAGTGGCCAAAGGGGTCAGGTTCAGGTCCTGATGG